>CAIRTT010000565.1 GCA_903881535.1 uncultured Armatimonadota bacterium | reverse complement strand
CATCAAGGTTTGACGATAGAATCACTAGGTGGTTGCGCCTTGCATATGCGGACGGTTGATCGACACGATAACGGTCGAAACGGTAGCAGCAACCGTAGCCAGGTTGGCAGAGCGAGCGCCAAGGACTTGCTTACCTGAAGCCGCCGTAGGCATAACGCGCCCAGTGGTGGCCGATTGGTAAACAGGAACGCCGACGTTAACCGCAACCGCAGTCTTCTTCACAACGGCAAGACCTTCGATTTGATACCAGCCGAAGGTGCCGGCGAGGTTAGCCGACATAGCAACGGCCACCGGCTGCGCTAGGTTCGCCGTGTTGGGCGAGAGCGCAGTTTGGTAGGTCGTCGCGTTGTAGGTCACAAGCGAACCAACAACGGTCGAAGCCACGCCAACGAGCATGATAAATTCACCCTCGCCGTAGGTGGGATCGAAAGCGCGGATTACCCCACCCAGCACGTTAGGCGGGGTCGGGATGGCGGAGCTGCCGTTAGCGGTCGTGATGCCAGTATCGATATTAGCGATCTGGAGCAGGCCCGCCTTATAGTCGTCAAATGTATAAGCCATGTTCTGATTCTCCCATTAAGCGATCAGAACGCCTTGGAACTGAGCGCCCGCGCAGGTGATGTTACCCGCCCAGCCGATCAGTTTCACAATGGCGTCTTGGTTAACCGCTTGGCGCTCGCCGCCAATCGGCACAAAGTTCCGATCAACGTGCGGGCGGAACATGAGGTACTTGGTGTTCAGGAACCACATATGGTTCGCAGTAGCATCGGAACCGATACCACCATCAAGCACAACGTCCGACGCCATACCGGCACCGTAGTACTTCAGCGAGGCAAAGCCAGCGCCAGCCATGCTCGAACCGGAGTCCGAGATGCGTTGGATCGCTTGCAGCGACTGAAGGTACAGGCGGTAATAGTTATTATCCGCAACGATCAGGTCCGGCTTGTCGGTACCACGGATTAGCTGGACAGCGACGGCATCCATGTATTGTTGGATGTTCGAAGCGGTTACAGCCGAGCCACCGTTGGTCGTACCCGAATAGGCAACGGATTGCCAGAACGAGAAGGACGCACGGTTAATGCCGCCGTAGGTGCCGCTGGAGGGGGCATCAGGAACAGCCGCGCCGAGGCCGGTGATGTTCTTGCCGGCGTTGCCGGTGCCGTCCAGATAAATGTCGCCGCCCAGACGGTTAGCAAGTTGGGCTTCAGCAACATTCATACGACCGTCCAGCAGGTCAATGATGGCTTCCTTACCGGAGTTCTGGATCATTTCCAGACCGGAGATCGTCACCGCCGAGGCATACTGAGTGATCGAGAACTGCGCCGCAGAGATAGGCGAGTTCTGGGACACGTTCAGCACTTCATAGCCGCTGTAGCTATTCGTGTTGTTCGTGGTTGAGTCGTTGTACATGATTTCTTGCAAAATCACGTTACCGCCGGAGAACGTTTTAACGTTTCCACGGTCCTTCAGTCGACGAAGCAACGCATTGTTGTTCGTGACGTTATCGGCCAGTTCACCACTACGGCTTTGGATATTAGTCGCAATGATGTCACTGATCGAGCTGTTGGCGAATGCCATATTTATGCTCCATTATCAGGGGTTCATCAAAAACGCTCATTCATATTGTCGAACTGCTCGAACAACATTGAGCGTCTATCTTGCGCTTTGGTAGTGGGCTGACCTCCGGGTGTGGAGCTTCGGACACTTACCGCTGCCGCCTTGGCGGCTTTAGCAGCTTTATTAGCTGCATCACGTCTGGCTACGTCATCCTGGGCTTGTCGGCCCTTTTGGATTTCGGAGTAAACGTTGTCGTCAAGGCGAATAGCCTTTTCATAGGCTTCTTCTAGCGTGGTCGCAACACCGCCCTGTAGGAGCGAAATCATGGTTGGGCGCACGGCTTCAAAATGATCTGCTGTTTCGGCAAAATCATTAATTTCAGCTTGTAGGGCTTGATTCTGAGCCTGTTCTTGCTGCTGTTTCCATCCAACAACCTCGCCACGAATGTTATTCAATTCGTTTTGAAGTTGGTAGACGGCGGGATCGACAGGCCCAGGTTGCAAATAAGGGTCTACTTCTCCCAAGTTAATTCCGTACTGGCTGGCTAGTTGGGCCAAATAGGCGCGCTTCTGGTCAGTTGGCGCAGTACGAAGGGTGTAGTCGGCACGCATAAGCGCTTCGACAGCGACTTCAGGCTCCAGGCCCAAGCCGCGAATTGTTTGCTCGTAAGGCTGCATAGCCTTCTGCATCTTGTCCGCAAACTGAGCCTTGCCCAGAAGCGGTTCAACGCCCTTACGCATTTCTTCTTCACGCTGCCAAGCATACTCTTTCAGCTTGTCGTCAGCGGTTTGCCAAACTTCGTGATAATCGCGCTTCCAGCTAGACGGCGGGCGCTTCCAGATAGGTTCTTCTACTTCTGGTTCTGAATCTTGTCTTGTTTCAGATTGAGCGGCAACTGGTTGTTCGCCGGCAGCTTCATCAAACTGCTGTGAAAGAAGCTCCTTACGATCAATCTTCGCTTCTTCGTTTTCGAAAGGCGACTCTTGGGTGTCCATAGTCATTCCTTAAAGGCCCTTAATGGCTTTTTTAATAAGCTTGTTGGCTTGCCGGTCACTCATATCAGATAGTTGTTGGTGCAAAACCTTACGGCGGTCAACAGTTGGTTGAACCATAGGCTTTGAATCCATCTTTTCATTGCCAATTTCAATACAATTATGCCGGTTGAGCAATTCACGATGCTCAGACCGGCTGGAAATCATCTTTCCATCAATCATGTTTTGATACGGCTCAATGTCCCGAAGGATCATTGGCGTAGGTAAATCTGAACGTTCTGGTGCGGAATAATTTTCCCTTAAAAACGTTATTTCTTCGTTTTCAAACTTGGCAAGAACGCCTTCGCGGTCCCAAATTACCCTGTATTTGCTCATAGCAGCAACAAAATTTCCTCATCATCCATTTTAAGATATTCTTGCCACAGCCGGTCAACGCGCTCCATATCGTCTAGGAACTTGTCAAAGTCGATCTGTGGGATGTCGGTCTTTCTAGACTTTTTGGCTTCTTTGACAAACGGAGCAACAATCTCATCAACGACCGGAGACTTGCCCTCAACCAAAAATTCATAAGCCTCCAGCACTTGCTTTTTGCGGCGCTGGTTAGCGGCTATTTCTTCTTCGTCTTTCTTTTTCCAAAAAATGCCATCGTGAGTGTCGCCAACAATAATGATTG
>CAIRTT010000564.1 GCA_903881535.1 uncultured Armatimonadota bacterium | reverse complement strand
CCTTGGATTTAGGTGAGGCATTGGCTTATTCACGGGAACAAAGCTAGGCAGATGGGCGTAAGAAACGTAAATGCATGATGGCCCGCCGCTGGCGTTTCTCCTCCTCGTAGGTAGTTGTGTTCCCATTTTGGCTGTTCGGAGCCTTATTATGGGAATTATTGGCGCCAAAGGTGGACAAGTGGGCAAAAAAGTTACATCCGTTGAACTGGATCAGCTTCGCGCACAAGTTTCATCACTAACAGAACAGGTGGAGCAGCTTCGGCATGTATCCACAGGGTTTGATATTTCCTTTGATAAGCGCCTATCCGAATTTGAGCTGCAGACACGTCTCGCAAAGCTGTCGGATGTGGAAGCGAACGGGATTGCGTCCACGGTGCAAACTGGGCGGTTGGGGTAGCCAGTATGGAGGCAGTCACGCTTATTGTCTTGGTGCTATTCAGCTGGATTCCAATCCTGTCCATCACGCATATGGTCAAAACATTACGTGGCGGCGGCGGTAAGTCTGGCAAAGTGAACAACAAACATCTCGATGCGATGCAAAGCGAGCTTGACCAGCTTCGTGCGGAGATGGATCAGCTGCGAAATACATCCACGGGCTTTGATTTATCCTTCGATAAGCGCCTCTCTGAAATTGAGCTACAGACACGGCTCGCAAAGCTTAAGGATGCGCCTACATCTCAAAGCCATCATCGCTAGGTGTAAGATACGGGTGCTATGAGAATCGCACCTGCATTTGTTCTATCGACCGTTGTTGCTGTTTCCGCTTGGGCTGCATATGCGCAACCGGCATTGCAAGTACAACCGACAATCGTTACTCCAATGCTCACGGGCAGCATCCAGCACGCACCGATCAACGAGCAGAGTGGGCTGGTCAAGAGCCACCGCTTCAAAGACACATGGTGGGTGCATAACGACTCTGGGGATATCGCACGGATATTTGCCGTCAAGCTGGATGGCAGTGTCATCTACCCGCCGTTTTTACGCGACATCCGCATCGGTAAAGTGGATCCCAAAAATCCAAAGGCGCTCTATCAAGGCATCCCGGTAGATCTCGCCGCGAACCACGACTGGGAGGACATCACCACGGATGGCACCAACCTCTACATCGCGGATACGGGCAACAATGGTAACGCCAGACGTGACCTCGGTGTTTACGTGGTTCCGGAACCCAATCCGATGGCTGCCGAGCGTGCTACCGCTGTGCGACGCATCAGTGTTCGCTACCCTGACCAGACCGCATTCCCGGATCCGCAAAACTGGCAGTTTGACTGCGAGGCGGTTTTCCATTACCGCGGGCGGCTTTGGTTTTTGACAAAACACCGGATGGCGGGAAAGATTTCGATTCCGCAGACGGGGACAAAGCTCTATGCGATGCCACTGCGTGTTGTGCAAGGCGATGTGAATGTTCTCGAAAAGAAGGACAGCCTACCGGATATGGGCGGCTGGGTGACGGGGGCCGCCGTGTCGCCCGATGGCCGTACGCTTGCGATTCTGACCCATTTTCCAAGGTCAAGTGTGTGGTTTATCGAGCTGGATGACAAGTCTGACAAGCTTCTACAAGGCAAGAAACGTCAGGTCGTTATTCGCGACTCGGGCCAGTGTGAGGCGGTTGCATTTGATGACAACGACACCGTGATTGTCAGCAATGAAGAGGGGCGCTTGATGTCGGTTGACATGCCTCGCTGAGGCTTACACGTTGCCGGGGCATTGTTTGTAGCAGATATAGGGTACGCTAGGAAAACTCCAGCGATGAGGTGATGGGTATGAAGAACATCTTGAACACGTTTTTGGCACTTGGCCTGCTCGGCGTTGTGACCAGCGCACAGGCTGGCGGACCAGCACCGAAGAGTGTGCACGACTTTACGATGAAGCGCATTGATGGCAAGCAGCAAAAGCTGAGTGCGTACAAGGGCAATGTTGTCCTTGTCGTCAATGTTGCGAGCAAGTGCGGTTTGACGCCACAGTACGAAAAGCTGCAAACGTTGTACACAAAGTACAAGGGTAAAGGCCTGCGTATCGCTGCCTTCCCAGCAAACAACTTTGGTGCGCAGGAACCTGGAAACGATACCGAAATCTCCCAGTTCTGTACGCTTAACTACAAAGTCTCCTTTGACATGTTCAGCAAAATCAGCGTCAAGGGAACAGATATCCATCCGCTTTATCAGTACTTGACAACATTGCCAAAGTACAAGGGTGACATCGCTTGGAACTTTGGTAAGTTCCTCGTCGACAAGAATGGTCAAGTCATCGCGCGGTTTGAGCCAGCAACAGACCCAACCGCCGAAGATGTGATCAAAGCGATTGAAGGCGCCCTCGCCGCCAAGTAAGCTTTTACTCTTGCAGTTTGAAGGGCCACTCCACAACTTGTGAGGTGGTTTTTCTTTTTTCTTTCTTTGATGGTTGAGAAGGCTCATCAGGGAACGTGTACTAGTAGATTGAGGGTGCTCTCGCCGCTAAGTAAGCTTTTACGCTTGCAGATTGAAGGGCCACTCCACAGCTTGTGGGGTGGTTTTTCTTTTGTTTCTTTCTTTGATGGCCTAACAGGCTAATCAGAGAATCTGACCCAGGAGATAGAGGGAGCACTCGCCACGAAGTAAGCTTTTACATTTGCAGTTTGAAAGACAACAGCAACCCCAACGCTACCAACAAACCTACATCAGCTTCATTCCAGCAGGAATCCATGCTTTCACGTGGTAACTAACACTATGTTCACCCGCACCACCCAACAGTCATCCACCGGGCTGCCATTGCGCATCGGTATCGCTACGTATTCGCTTCGGATGGTACCGACCGACCAAGCAATCGCCGTCTGCAAGCGCCTCGGCATCGAAACCTGCTCGATCAAGGATGTCCACCTTCCCCGCAAATCAACTGCGGCTGAGCGTAAGGCTGGCTACCAAAAGTGGGTGGATGCCGGAATCACCCCGCTAAGCGCTGGAAACATCGCGCTTCCAGATAACGAGGCAGCCATCCGGGATGCCTTTGTCTACTGCAAGGAAATCGGTGTTCCCACCATGGTATGCACACCAGAAATCGCATCCCTTCCGCTTCTCGACCGCCTGTCGCAGGAATACGCCATCAACATCGCCATCCACAACCATGGTCCTGAGGATAAAAAGTTCGGCGATCCAGATATCGTCATGGGCCATATTGGCAAAATGAACCCCCGGATGGGCCTCTGTGTCGATATTGGTCATGCGGCACGCAACGGCAAGAACCCAGCGGACCAGATTCGGAAGTACCGTGACCGCGTCTATGATATTCACTTCAAGGATGTCAAAGCTGGAACAAAGGGTCTCGCTGTCGGCTCAGCCATCGAAGTTGGCCGCGGCTCCCTCGACATCACAGGCATCTTCAAGGCGCTCATCGATATCGGCTTCACCGGCAATGTCGGAATCGAATACGAGAAGAGCGACACGGAACCAATCATCGGTTTCGCAGACTCTGTCGGCTTTATGCGCGGAACGCTTACACAGCTGCGTAAGCGCTAAGCTCCAGTGTCCTAACTACGAGACGAGGCCTGGTGGACGTGTCCCACGTCCCCGGGCCTTTCCCGTAAGCGTATCGCCAAGCTCAAACCGGGCACGCTCCGCCTCCGCCAGCATCGCGCGTAAAACCACCGGACGCTTCGCCGACATATCCAGCGTTTCGCCCGGATCGGCGTAAATGTCATACAGCGCAAGCGGCGTCTTCACATTTGTGTAATTGACTGGCTTACCGCCCTTTGCCACCGGCTTGTTGATCAGTGTCCGGTATGTATGTGGCAGAATGAGCTTCCAGCGCCCCTTACGCACCGCCTGCAGCTCATTGGTATTGTAATAGGTCCAGTACACCCTCTCATCCGCAGTGGTTGTATCGCCAACAGCAAGGTTTTCACCGATATCGTAGCCATCAACGGCATGCTTCCCCGGAGCCGCTCCAACAATTCTGCGTAGCGTTGGAAGAATGTCAATTGTCATCGCAGGCTGGGTTGTCACAAGCCCAGCTGGAATCACCCCCGGCCAGGATGCGATCATCGGGACACGGATTCCACCCTCCCAGCTCGTCCCTTTGCCCTCACGGAGCTCTCCCCGCGAGCCAGCATGCTCGCCATAGGACAACCAGGGGCCGTTATCCGATGTGAATATCACCAATGTGTCATCCGTTAGGCCAAGCTGTTTCACACGGGCCAGAACCTGACCAATGCTGTCATCGATCTCGGCAATCACATCTGCGTAAATGCCCTTTCCCGTACGCCCAGTCCACTTTTTACTTGCAAAGAGGGGAACATGCGGCATCGAGTACGGCATGTAGAGAAAAAATGGCTGTTTATGATTCTTGTCGATGAAGCCAAGGGCCTCTCGCGTGCAGTCAGCCGTGATATTGCGCATGCTCTCAGGAGTGACATCCGGGTCGACAACCTCCCGGTTCCGCCGCAGCTGGAGCGGCGGGTATGCCTTTGGAGCCTCCGGGTGCCGTGGCCACATATCATTCGAATACGGGTAGCCAAACGAGAAATCAAAGCCGTGGTTGTTTGGATGGAACACTTCCTGATGTCCAAGGTGCCATTTACCTATGACAGCTGTCGTGTAGCCGCGGGTTTTCAGCATTTCACCGATTGTTTGTTCATCGGAGGAGATACCGTTTTTGGAGTTTGGTCCCAGCGCTCCGTGAATCCCGATACGGTTTGGGTAACAGCCGGTCAAGAGCCCCGCACGGCTTGCGCTGCACACAGCCTGTGCCGAATAAAAGCTGGTGAAGCGATTCCCACCTGCGGCGAGGCGGTCAAGGTTTGGTGTTGGATTCGTCTTTGAGCCAAAACAGCCAAGGTCTGCATAGCCAAGGTCATCTGCGAAGAAGAGAATGATGTTCGGGAGGCGACGCGGTTGCATGGGCTGAGTATACAGAAAACACCCCGGTCAGGTTGACCGGGGTGTAATTCATTTGCGTGCAGGCGTTACCCTGCGCTTGAGCCTGATTAGAGCTCGCGCTGGATTTGACGCATTTCGAAGAATTCGAACTGGTCACCTTCGATGATGTCGTTGTAATCACGGATTGTAAGACCACATTCGTAGCCTTCTTGAACCTCACGTACATCATCCTTGAAGCGCTTAAGCGTGTCGATGTCTCCAGTATGTGTGAGCTCTCCGTTACGGAAAACACGTACCTTGAAACTACGCTTGGTATAGCCCTTGTCGATATAGATACCGGCAATTTGGCGTCCACCAGGGAGCTTAAACATTTGGCGGATGACGCCATGTCCAGTGATGTGCTCTTCGAAGATTGGTGGAAGGAGGTTGAGCATCGCTTCCTTGACTGCATCGATCAACTCATAGATGATCTTGTAGTTTCGGATTCGAACGTGTTCCTTCTCCGCCTTACGCTCGATAGAGCCTGCCGTTCCAACATTGAAGCCGATAACAAGACAGTTCTTGTCATCTGCCTTGCGGTCGGATGAAACGAGCTGGATATCCGACTCGCTGATTGGTCCGACAGCTGCGTGGAGAATCCTGACACGAACTTCTTCGTTGCCAAGTGGCTCAAGGCTTTCACGGATAGCTTGGACGGAGCCTTGGACATCGGCCTTGATAACAAGGTTAAGTTCCTTAGCCGCACCAAAGCGAAGCACGTGATAAAGCTGCTCGAGTGTCTGGCGTCCGCCGACTTCGAACTTCTCTTCTCGTCGTACAACATCACGCTCTACAGCGAGGCGTCGTGCTTCCTTTTCATCCTTGACAACCTCGACAGAGTCACCTGCCATCGGGGTTCCACTGAGGCCGATAATTTCTACCGGGTAGGATGGGCCTGCTGTCTTCATCGGCTTGCCGGAATCATCGGTGAGGACGCGTGCTTTACCGAACTCGATACCAGCAAGGACAACATCGCCTGGCTTCATCGTACCGTTTTGAATCAAAACGGTCGCCACGGTACCGCGTCCACGCTCAAGCTTTGCCTCGAGGACGGTGCCACGCACCTTGCCATTCGGGTCAGCCTTTGGATCAACAACGGCTTCACTTACAAGCAGGATGGCATCCAGGAGGGCATCAATACCTTCGCCTGTCTTCGCGGACAGGTTGACGGTTTGGATGTCTCCACCGTAAGCCTCTGGAAGCAATTCATACCGGGTGAGGTCTGTGAGGACGCGATCCGGATTGCTTGTTGGGAGGTCGCATTTGTTGACCGCAATGATGATCGGTACGCCGGCTTCCTTGGCAACCCGGATGGATTCCTCAGTTTGTGGCATGATCGAGTCATCTGCTGCGACGACAATGACAATGATGTCCGTGACCGATGCACCCCGCGCACGCATCGATGAGAATGCGGCGTGTCCCGGAGTATCGATAAAGGTTATCTTTTGTCCGTTGCGTTCGGTTTGATAGGCCCCGATGTGTTGTGTGATTCCGCCGGCTTCACCCGCGGCAACACGTGCACGCCGGATGGAGTCGAGGAGGGTGGTCTTTCCGTGGTCGACATGGCCCATGATGGTCACGACGGGTGGACGGTGAACCAGCTCTCCCTCGGTTGAGTTGATAACCTTGCGTTCAATCTTGGGTTTGGCTTGGTTGGATGCCTTCTTCGGGGCAGTGTCATCCTTGGAACCAACAACAGCCACAACGGGAATATTCCGGTTGTAATGTGGGGTTGGAACGGTGAACGGAACTGACGGAGCGGGGAGGTCTTTGAGTCTATCTGCCGGGTCGCCAGATCTTTGTCCAGCGTGCATCGGCCTATTTTGTGTGTTTGGCCTGGTTGCTGCGGGCTTTGGCGCAACAGGCTTTGGCGCAGGCGTTGGATTTTCTTTCTCCGCCTTGGCCTTGGCAATGGCTTCGCGCTCAGCAACTGTCTCTTCTTCAGAGCGATGTGCACGAACGAGAATACCGAGCTTTCTGGCAATCTTCGTCGCCGCATCCGGTGATAGCCGTTGCGTAGTACTTGCTTTAGTGATTCCGAAGGCCACGAGGACTTCAAGAATCTTTGCAGGTCCCACACCTAGCATGTCACCAAGTGCCTGTACGGTTACATTGAAAGGCACCGATGGAGCCGCTGCGAGAGCTGCATCCTTGATGGCCTTTAAAGCCGCTTTGATATTATTGCGAATTTTTTCGGCAGTAACGTCATCAATGTTGCTCGATGGTGAAAGAGTTCCGAACCCTTCCTTTTCAAGCATCGCGACGACTTCTGCGTTGCTTCGCTTCACTTCTTTGGCCAGATCGTAAATTCTGATCGGCATAAACACCTCTTCCCGAATGCGTCAGTGATTCATTGGACGCTCCCCGGTCACATGGATTTTGAAATTATTGCAGTCCGGACGGCACAGCCGTCGCCTATGCAACCTCTTATGGTACCGCATCGGGGAGAGGAAAGGAGATTACTCTGGAGTGGTTTCAGGTACATCCGGCGGGGCAGGCGGAAGACCTGCAAAATGTGTCCGGAGTTCTGCTTCGAGTGATCCCGGAACCTGGCATTTGAGGGTTCGGGCCAAGCCTCCCTTTTTGAAGGCAAGGGTCAGACAGGCTTCCGATGTACAGATATATGCGCCACGTCCAGCTCGCTTTCCCGTAGGATCGAGCGTCACACCGGCACCATTGGGTAAACGCACAACGCGCACCAGTGTCCACTTGCCATCTTTCGATCTGCAGGCGGCACAGGTGCGCGTTGGTTGCTTACGCAGTGTTGTCACTTCGCGGGTACGCAGTGACTAGTCTTCGTCTTCGTCGTCATCAAAGCCAGAGAGGTCGATAATTGAGTCATCTAAGTCCTCAACAACAACATTCTCAGACGCTACAACACCCGTAGCAGCTTCCGCATCTACAGATGCTTCTGCGTCAACATCAACTACAGGAACTAGTTCAATGACTTCTTCTTCGTAGATTTCATCATCTTGATCGTTTTCCTCTTCGTCGTCGTCATCTGGGAGGTCAGCAATCTTCTTGGTGTCGTAGATGTCTTCTTCTTCGAATTCCGCTTCTTCAAGAGGCGCAATGGATTCCATGAACTCAGGAAGGTCACCTGCGTGGAGCTGGGACTCGGAGCGGATATCAATCCTCCAGCCGGTCAGCTTTGCAGCAAGACGGACATTCTGGCCTTCTTTACCAATCGCCAGGGACAAGTGAATATCCTGAACGATGACAAGAGCAGCCTTATTGATTTCATCGAGGCGGACTTCAACGACTTTCGCCGGTGAGAGCGACTCGATGATGAACTGACGTTGGTCCGGGGACCAGCGAACAATATCCACCTTTTCGTTGCGGAGCTCATCCACAACCGCCTGCACACGCTGTCCACGGTGGCCGACACAAGATCCAACGGGATCGTAGCGGTCATCCTTTGCGGCGACGGCTATCTTGGAACGCTGACCCGGATCACGGGCAACGGACTTGATAATCACATGGCCAGACTCGATCTCTGGAACTTCGAGTTCGAAGAGGCGTCGCAGGAGGGATGGGTGGGAACGCGAAACAATAATCTGTGGACCACGTGGGCCCTTGCCAGCCTTGCGGACATCCACCACAAAGAACTTCATCCGGTCATGGAAACGGTATTGCTCGCCACGTGTCTGCTCGAGACCTGGGAGGTAGGCTTCCATCTTGCCAAGCTGGTTTCCAAGCTGGACGACGAGGTCGCCACGGTCACGGCGGGAAATTGTTCCCGAAATAACATCACCAACTCGGTCTACATATTCATCATAGACCTTGTTGCGCTCGGCTTCCCGTATCTCCTGCATGAGGACCTGACGGGCAACCTGGGACGCAATACGTCCGCCCATGCGGTCCACTTCACGGTCCGAGAGCACGACGGGTATTCGGTCGCCATAGTTCGCCTTCGGGGAAATCTCCCGGGCATCCGCAAGCGAAATCTGAGTATGCGGATTTTCGACATACTCCGAGACGCGCGAAACGCGACTAATTCGGAATGGGGAACCGCCCTTGCTGGAGGTTTGCTCGACCTTGAGTGTGACTTGATCATCCTCGATGTTCAAGCTGCGCTCATAGGCTTTCGCCAGCGCAATCTCGAGGCAGCGGAGGAGGGAATCAAATGGGATTTCCTTCTCTCGCTCAATCAACTTCAGGGCTTCATAAAATTCTGCATTCATCTTCTATTTCCGCCAATCCAGCATCAATAAAAAAAGCGGGCCAAACGGCTCGCTTCACATTCGCGCTTCCGCGGTTGTGAACTATTCAATCATCACAACCGGTTGGAGTATATCGCCCGCCATTTAGGGCGTGCAATGCGAGGTTCGGTATCTGAAAACCAACATGGATGAATCACACATCACTTTGCGGCAATGTCTATTAGGATATTAGCAATGCGTATATCCGCATCGAAGATGGCACTATCATGTGCAGAGGCCGCCATTTGTTCGATGCATCCGGGCGTGTCCAAAATCGTACGCAGCGTCTTAACCAGCGTTTCACCGGTGCATGCACTCTGCCGCACGATGACCGCTGCCCCTAGCTCAGCGCTTCGCTCTGCATTCCGAAGCTGTTCATTTCTACTACTTGGTTCCAGCGGAACGAAAATCATTGGCTTCGCAAGGATAAGGGCCTCATTCACCGTTCCTGCGCCGGCACGTGCAATCACAATCTCGGCGATGGACCACGCATCCGCCATGGCGTTTGCATCGAGGAATGCACTCAAAAACCACCGCTCACGGATAGCAGCCGGGAGAGATTCCCGATGGGCAGTCAAGGATTCGAGACCTTGCTTGCCACATTGGTGGATGACAAAGTGGGTCTTGGTGACTTCACGGATCGCATCCGAGATGGCCGTATTAATGACACGCGCTCCTTGTGCGCCTCCGGTGATCAGGATAACTGGCGTGTCCACCGGGATTCCAAAGCGCACGGCTGCACTTTCAGGGCTCCCGCTGAGGGTCTCCCTTCGAATAGGGTTTCCCGTCAGGACGGCGCCTTCTCGTGCCCGTGCTGGTAGGTCTTCGCGGGCGATGTCAAAGGATAGCGCGACGGTGTGTGCGATCGCGCAGCAGAGACGGTTGGCGAGTCCGATGGTAGTGGTTTGTTCGTGAATAACAAGTGGGATGCGTAGCAGCCAAGCGGCGATACTTGCCGGCACAGCGACGTAGCCGCCGGTGGAAAGGACGACATCGGGTTTGTACGCGCGGAGGATGCGATATGCATCGATGAGGCCCTTTGGGACCGCGAGCATATCGCGAAGATTGGCGATGGTCAGCATCCCGAGAAGCCCTCTGGATGACCTCCGCAGCTTTCCCGTTGCTATGGACTTATACACAATGCCGCGTTTTGGCACGATTTCCGCTTCGATTCCAGTGGTGGAACCGATGAAAAGGATATCCACTTCGGAATCGCAACGTTTGATGGCATCCACAACGGCAAGTGCCGGAACCAAGTGCCCCCCTGTGCCGCCTCCCGTTATTACGAACTTCATAGGAATTTGCTCATATGGACACGACAGAGTATGGTATAAAGTTAACTATGGTGAAATCGCGCGAATCGCGCTACTTGAACAAGACATCTGGCGATATTCTTCGCGCAATTTTGTCACTGGTCGGGCCGGATGGCACTGCAAGTATGTCAGACATTGCCCGCCGTAACAATACCAGCCGCGCATTTGTTACAAAAATGTTGAAATCTTTGTCCGATGAAGGCATGGTTGACTATGTTGCGTACCGCGGTGTCGGTCTGACACCCGATGGCCTTCGCGTTGCAAATGAGCTTGCCCGGCACCATCGCCTCCTTGAAGTCTTTCTCATCGACACCCTTGGATTCTCATCCGAAGCCGCACATGAGGAAGCCGAGCGCCTCGAACATGTCATTTCGGAAGAATTTGAAGAACGTCTCGCAGCATTTTTGAACCACCCGACACACTGCCCGCACGGACAGCCAATCCCGGGTTCAGATTCCGTTGGGATTGCACGCAATGTTAGCCCCGGAGCGGCGTATTGATTCTTCCCGCCAATAAGGTCAGCATCATCCTCGCCAACTGGCGAGAGGAAATAGTGGTTGCAAAGGTCTATGATGCCCTTGCTGCTGCCGAACCGGATGCGAACCGTAAGGACCTCCTCCAGCGGATGGCGGAGAGTGAGTACGAACACGCCAGGCTTTGGGAAGAACGGTTACGAGATCTCGGGGTTGATGTCGACAAGCGGACGATCGAAGCACCTTTGCGGAAGCAAATGCGCCTCCTCCGGATGTTCGGCCCTGATGCGATGATTCGGCGCATCGAACACGAAGAACGTCACCACGTCGCGGAGTATCAGGATCAAATCGCCCGCCTCGGGGATGAAGCATCCACTAAAATTCTTGAACTGGTCATCCCGGATGAGGAAGTCCACGCGCAGAAACTACACATCATGGCGCAACAGGCGGAAAGCGGTCCCCGTTCACGCCTTGACTCCCTTCTGGCACGCGAAAAGTGGCATGCCCATGGAACAGCGAGCTGGATTGGGGATGCTATTTACGGAGTCAACGATGGCCTTGGTGCTGTCTTTGGCATCGTCTCAGCAGTGGCCGGTGCGACTAGCGCATCTCCAAAATTCGTCCTTATCGCTGGCCTTGCCGGCATGATTGGCTCAGCATTCTCGATGGGCAGCTCGGCATTCCTTGCGGCGAAGAGCGAGCGGGATGTCCATGAGTCTGAGATTGAGCGCGAGCGGATGGAAATCGAGACGGATCCTGAGCATGAGCGTGAAGAGCTCGAACTGATGTATCAGCTCAAAGGCTTTACTGAGCCTGAGGCCCAGAAGCTTGTCGAGCGGTTGACATCCAATAAAGATGTTTTCCTGCAAACGATGGTTCGTGAAGAGCTTGGCATTAACGAGGATCGCTTCCCAAATCCATGGACATCGTCTGGCGTTGCCGGCGTGTCCACCGCAATTGGAGCCTTTCTGCCAATTATTCCGTTTTTCTATACATCGGGGATGCCCGCTGTCTGGCAATCGCTGGTTATCAGTGTTTTGGCCCACTTTGCGGTTGGCGCATCCAAGACTTTTGTAACTGGACGTTCGTGGGTGAAGCAAGGTCTTGAGATGACGTTTGTCGGGATGGTTGGCGGCGCCCTAGCGTATGGATTTGGACTGCTTCTTGGGACGCACGGGGGGCTTGGAGACTAAATGCTGCCTCGTGATGAGTCTCTGTCGGAAGCATTTCGTACGGTCAAGATTCCAAGACGCTCCAGCCTGATGCGCAAGGTTTTGGCCTATATGGGGCCAGGGTTCCTAATCAGTGTTGGATATATGGATCCGGGTAACTGGGCGACTGATCTCGAAGGGGGAGCCCGCTACGGCTATCGCCTCCTTTGGGTTGTTTTGCTTTCAAACCTGATGGCGATTCTACTCCAGACGCTCTGTGTCCGTCTTGGACTCGTAACAGGGAAAGATTTAGCACAGGCGTGTCGCGAGCAATTTCGCAAACCTGCAGCCATCGCTCTCTGGCTTCTCTGTGAGCTGGCAATCATAGCCTGTGATCTGGCTGAAGTGATTGGTTCTGCTATCGCCTTACAGCTCTTATTTGGTATCCCACTGATTGTCGGCGTCGGAATCACTACGTTTGATGTCCTTGTCCTGCTAGGGTTATCAAAATTTGGCTTCCGGAAGCTGGAAGCGATTGTCATCACGCTTGTCGCCACCGTTGCTGGATGCTTTTTGCTTCAGACATTTCTGGCTAAGCCTGATTTCGGCATGGTTGCACAGGGTCTTTTGATTCCCTCACTCCCGGATGCAGAAGCAATCGTCATCAGCCTCGGGATTATCGGCGCCACAGTGATGCCGCATAATCTCTATCTCCACTCATCCATTGTGCAAACACGAGCGCACGAGCGTACTGCCAAGGGTATTCGAGAGGCAATCCGCTTCAACACCTGGGACACAATCGGTGCACTCGGTGCGGCTTTCTTTGTAAATGCGGCAATATTGGTATTAGCGGGGACTGTGTTCGATGGCCGTATGGACCAGGTTCGTGAGCTTGGGGATGCGCAGAAACTCCTGAAGCCAATCCTCGGCGGCGCTGCAGCCACGGCATTTGCCGTCGCGTTGCTTGCCGCTGGGCAGTCATCCACCATCACGGGAACCCTTGCAGGTCAGATTGTGATGGAAGGTTTTCTCAACTGGAAAGTCGCACCGCATATTCGGCGGATCGTTACACGGCTACTGGCCGTTATACCGGCGATGTTCATCATCCTGATATCAGGTGGCAATGACACCACGCGCATTCTGACCTGGTCCCAGGTGGCACTTAGCCTTCAGCTGCCGTTTGCTATCGTGCCACTGATTGTCTTCACAAGTAGCCGGAAGCTGATGCGGGATTTTGTGAATCCGGTGTGGATGACCATTTTGAGTATTCTTGCCGCATCGGTAATCATTGGGCTCAACCTCTACCTTGTCTGGGAACGCCTTGGTCCGACGATCCTGGCTTGCATCATCGGTGCATGTGCAGCATTTGCAACCTGGGTGCGGTTCGGATACAAGGAACGCGGCAAGGCGTAACGCAGATGAACTGTACGGGGTTATCACAAGACGCGATTCTGGATCGCTTAAAGGAAAGCGGATGTCGTATCACGGCACCCCGCAAGGCATTGGTTGCATCCTTGGCCGAATCCCATACACCACAATCTGTTATCGAGCTGCATGCTGCGGCAAATAAGCGTATCGGAACGCCCGATGAACCGGAACCTGTGAATCTTGTGACCGCTTATCGCTTTGTCAATTTGCTTGAGACACAGGGCCTTGCCCGGCGGATCGATTTTGCCCAAGGGTATGCGCGTTACGAGCCAACGCATCCGGATGATGCCCATCACCATCACCATATTGTCTGTGACCAGTGCGGCAAGGTCGAGCCCTTTGATGACTGTGACGTGGATGAGCTCAGTGCGCGCATCGAGGCGCGGTCTGGATTTGTCGTGATGCGACACCAGCTGGAACTTTACGGTAAATGTGCTGATTGCTCACGAGAGCCATAATCAGTATAGTCGTATCATCACCACCTATTGCAATTGATTTGCGTCTTCGGTAGACTCGGTCATCATGCGATACGACCTGCTATCAGGACTCCGTAAGTGGCGCCTTATTGGCGCCCTTGCGATGATGCTTGTCGCAATCACATCTGTTTCGACGACCGTCCACGCACTACAACATGTTGTGTGTGCAACTGCATCCACAATCAACCCAGGCGACTCCGAAGCGTGTGGACTGTGTAACGTTGAGACATCTGCGGTGCCCCCGATTGAGCTTTCTGTCGATGTGGTGCTTTCTGCGCTTCCAGGGTTTCAACTTCCCACATTAGATGTTTGCAAATCCCCACGGGATACGTACTTCTTTTACACACTGCGTGGTCCACCTGTAGCTGCATAGCCTTTACCCGTCTATGCCTGTCAACTGCGCGCTCTATCGCTGCGCTGTGTTGACACTGTCGCTACATCCCGGTGGAAATCATGTCAAATAAACGTGCCTTTACGCTCATCGAGCTCCTCGTTGTTATTGCAATTATCGCTATCCTTGCAGCCATTCTCTTTCCTGTCTTTGCTCAGGCCCGTGAAAAAGCGCGGCAGACTTCGTGTCTTTCGAACGTACGCCAGCTTGGCCTTTCCATGATGATGTATTCGCAGGATTACGATGAGATGTCGGTGACAACGGCGCACGATGTGGCTGATATTTCCGAGCTTTATGCTTGGTATCAGCCATTGTTTCCGTACCTCAAATCCCGTGATGTGCTGCGCTGCCCATCCATTGGGAATGTGACCCCGCAGCTGTATTTCTCGGATGTCCTTACAAACGCGAACTGGCCAGCTGTCCGCACCGACTATTCCATCAATGGATACTTTGCGCACCATATAGCGTTTGCAACATTCAACAGCCCTGCCGAGCAAATCATGATTGCAGAGCGCCCAAGCTATTACGGTGCGTTCGACTACCATCCTTGGTCTGAGTCAGCTGATCCAAACGACTGGGAAGCAGGTTTCCTGGATGGTTCAGGTTTGTGGCCGGATGGAACTGTGAATCCGCAAAACCTGGGTCGCCACAGTGGCGGAAACAATAATGTCTTCGCAGATGGCCACGTAAAGTGGTATCGCTTTACGCAGACCCTGCTGCGCGGTGTGCCAGGCGCTGGACCTGCGGGGATGCACAACCGGGACAACCTCGGCCCGGGCGTTTAGGCTCTAAACGAAAAGCCTCCCGGCAACGATGCGGGAGGCTAGTGTTTTCAAGGCATTTATGTCTTTACAGATACCTGCAGGCCATGGTCCTCCTCGAGGGCAAACACTTTACCGGCATCCCTCAGATAATCTGCAGCGTTGCTCTATTCGTGTAGCATGCCTCATGCGCTCATCCACGTACCTAACCAAATCTGCCCTTATCTGGCGGTGGCTGGCATTTGCCATCACCGCCATTGTTTTATTCATGGGGGCATTGACTTTCCTTTGGTGGTCGCTATTTTCTGGTATCCGGTCTGACAACATCGCCCTGGCAATCCTGATCGGCTCACTTTGTTTCTGCCTTCCTACGGCACTTGCCGCCGTGGCGCCCGTGGGGAGAGGCTGGGTTGCGTGGATTTCGTTTTGTCTGGTGTGCGCAGTGGCAATGTTTGGGATGAGCCCACTCTCTGTAACTTTTGTGTTTTCGGCAATTATTGGTGGGGGCTGTGCGATACTGCTCGCATCCGTAAAGCAGCTTCCATTTGGGCATTCGCTCAGCCGTGGCAAACTCTTGGCCATCGGGGCAGCGGTCGTAAATGTCGTCGCGCTTGGCGGCGGCCTGCTGCGGAACATGGATATCCCGGCATTTACCGACACGCTCCCGGGCGACATTTCAGAAATGCTTCCCAAGGGTGCGGGGCAGCCGACTAAAGTGAATGTCTATGAGCTGGGAGGCTTTCTCGATTCTGCGTACCTTGTTCGTATCGATGCCCCTCCATCAACACTTACAGCGCTTGGCCGTAAGATTGGGAAGTCATCCACCAAGTCTCCGGGTGCGATGTTCTTTAGCTTTGCGCCGTATTGGTGGCCAACTTCGATGCCGAAGGGCGGCAAGGTTTACCGTACTGTGGAACAGGAATTCACGACGTACCCAGGGGATGGGGAGTATCTAACGATGCTTGTGGATCCATCTGGGAGCCGGGCGTGGATCCACGTCTTTCACGGGTTTTAAGCGGGGCTAGTGCGAATCGGGAACATCAACGCCTGCACCGTCATCGGTGACAGGAACGCCTGGTAATGCGTCCACCATCGCTGTTTCATCGATAGCAGGACTTGCGGATGGACCGCGACGTACAGCATCCACCGCACCAGCCACAACCAGGATTCCAAAGACCGGCCAGAAGACAACTTCCGGCATGGATGGCAGGTGTTGATGCTGCGAT
>CAIRTT010000563.1 GCA_903881535.1 uncultured Armatimonadota bacterium | reverse complement strand
TGTCCAATGAGCCGCGCACTCTTGTAGATTGTGGGCAGGGCACTTTCTGCAGGAAAGGGAGGAAGACTCGACAACGTTACCCTGGGAAGGTATCGTCCGCCGTGGTGGCTCGTCGTCCGATCCAAATATGTTTCCTTCCATGGACCATGAAGCTCTTTAAAGGGTCCGCCAATAATTGGGCCTCCGCGGGCGCAGAAATCGGACAGCACAGCAAAAGCGTTTGTGTTGCTATCATCATAACGATTCCGCTCCCCGTTTGCTTCGTCTTTTTGCCCTGAGTCGCCTTGACCTTGAAAGTCACCCAGCTCAAAGTCAAAGTGCCCGATAGCATACACGTCCCGAGTGATAGGCATCGCTTCTTCTCCAAACACGGGAGCCGCCTCAGGAAGGCATGCAGACAAGCTATGGAGAACCACAGGCTTGATTAGGAATACGCTCTGAACACACCTTGCAGGAACAACAGCCTCCAAGTTACTTTGGAATACACCGTGGGCGGACATGCGCTCAAACATAAAAAACGGTGGAAGATTTGCTTTCCCCAGTACGAGTTTGACAGACAGCACAATAGATCCATCGTTGCCGTCTGCTGCAATGGCTGCAACAAAACCGTGACAGGTCCGCGTGCTGGGATTTCCGTAACCGGAGACCATTTCGCGAGTTTTGAAATGCCATTGGTCGAAGGTAAAACTGATCCCAGATCCTACGCGAACTACAAGGTCACCGTCTTCACCGGCCAGCACAATGTCATCTTGCCCTGGTGTGTGGCTAAAGCCCGAATAAACGAGGAGTTGTTCATGATCTGTTTTCGTTGACTCTGAGGGAGAAGTACGGACATTAAGGACATCCCCGAATGTTGTTCCATCGGGTGCTAGAAAGGGCAATGGCTGGTCAAGGAGCAGCCTTTTGAAGTCACCAGGCGATATGTCCTTCACATATTGATGCTGCCACCTGTAGGATGGGCCAATCATCTTCTTCCCGTTCCCGATACCGTACACATCACTAGCACGAATGCAAACGGATGCCTCTTGAACCCCCGCGTATGGCTTCTCGTCAAAATCATTCCGCATTACAAGTGATGAATGCTCAATGCCCTCCATTCGTAGGTGATCTTTAGAACAGACCCCAAGACTCTGACGGCGCACAATATCAAATACTAGCTCGTTGCCATCGAGGTAGTCGAGCTTAATGCGTTTCTTTCCTGGTTGGCCTGTGAGAGAATAAATCCTATCCCTCAACCGTCCTGGTGGAAGCGTTTCGAGAAATTCCTCAGAAGATCCAGACTCGAACGCAGTCTTGACGGTTTCGCCCATTTCTGATAGAATATTTGAGTAGGCTCGAAACTTAATGCATCGAGCGGGCTCTGTGTTGCCTGTGTCACGCTTGCTGGAATTTCTTATCTCTACTGAGACGCACAACATTTCCCCTGATTCCTCTCCAGGAGGATCTTTGGCTGCTTTCCTGCGAACATCCCGAGTGCATCCTCCAGATTTTTCAGCCTTGACATCATCACAATTCGTGGGTATCGGCGGTGGTTGGCCTGTGATGTTTGCAACTAGTTCGAACTCGTTGTCCAGTTCCATTGCGTGTGTCGGGTGATCACGTATCCCTCCACCTAAACTTCTTCGGAAATCGCGGTAAAACGCCACTCCGGCGAGATGATGCAAATCAAGTGCATCAAGTCGGCTGGCAGGCAGATTGCATTGTCTGCTGATAGATCAGACTCCTCAGAAAATGCTGTGAGCGCTGCGTATGGGGTGATGGCGACACAATTGATAGGTGCCTACCGTGTAATTCCTGCTCTAGTGCCACAGGGCGACGGTACCACGTTCCGTTACGGAGTGCAAGATGACATGGCTCGGGTTATGGCCGAAAGGGCAGTCGCCGAACATCGTGCAAGAAACGATTCGCTTCCTCCTGATATCCAGCACGCGAAGATTCAGAAGCTGGTCGAGGGGAGGAAACAAGCAAGTCAAAAGGTAAGGCTCGTGTTTACCAACTTGATACCTTTTGACCCATCTGCGGAATGGTTTTCAGGCACGAAAAGAGGCAAAACAATCGCCTGCTGGAATGACTACGAGGCATCAAGGGAAAACGAATATGGTGGTATGGTCCACAATACCATTTTCGACTTGAATGATTTGCAACAATACCATTTTCGACAGACAATGGCTCCTTTCGTCATTATTCTGCACAATCTTTTAATACCCTCACCACAGCGCCGGAAATATACTTCGCCGCCGCCAGACGTTGCGCAATGGAATGGCACGGGCGGTGACAGGGATCAGATTGCTTTCGCTCCGAAGATCGCTGAAGGGACTCGGGTAGAATGCCTCTTCAAAGATCCCGAGGAACCAGGTGATGACGGCGCATGGTTCGCCGGAGTAGTGGAATCGCAAAACGAGGATGGGTCCTGGAAAATCAAGTTCGACGATGGCGACGAGGACAACTTCAAGGCCGATGATCCTGATTTCCGCCTCGAGTCTTCTGGGCCATGGGCCACATGGCTGGACACCTACCTTCCAGACCTGTTGCTCTCGGCGTACCGGGCAGCACGCAGGAATCCATATCAGTTCGAGATGCGGTTTTTCGATATGCTGCAGAATCCTGAGCAACATGCCGCGTTGGACAGCGCAGAATATCAGCCCAGAAATTTCTGTGACGTTGTAGGCCTCTGCGACGTGGTGAACCTCTGCGATGATGACATCTCCATTGCCGAGACTCCAGTCAAGCAACCTGCCAGTGAACGCAAGAGGCGCCGCTGAGTCTGCCTGGACTCTGCCACGATGTCTGCAAGCAACGCCGCCGCCGCGGCCCCTGGCCTGCCCGGGAGCCTGAGCCTGCCGCATACGGCGGCGGCGGCGGGAGCCGCCTCTTTCACTGTCGCAGGCGTTGGTGGCTGTGGCGGAGGGTTGGGGATATGGAAGGCGGCTGAGAAGGCCGCTCATGCGAGCAGGGCAGCTGTGTTACTTGCAGTAAACCTATGAACACGTGATTGGTAAACCCGCCGCACGGAGAGCCGCGCCGCAGCAGCAGACCCGCGGCCGCCGGGCCTGAGAGCAGCCCGCGCGCCCCCGCCCGGCGGGACCGCCTTGCAGGACGCACGGCCCGAGCGCCGGCCTTGCCGTGCAGACCCATGCTGTTTGC
>CAIRTT010000562.1 GCA_903881535.1 uncultured Armatimonadota bacterium | reverse complement strand
TCAGCATTGCCGAGCCCTCGCCCAGCTCTTCCTTTGCAACGTTCCCAGCGCCCTACCAACAAGCAAAAATCAATACCCCTACAGCGAGCGCCAGCCGCGCGGGAAGAAGTGCTTGATAAAGAGGTCACCAGCGTAGCGGTCGGTCATGCCGGCCACATAGTCCAGCACCAGCAGTGCATGCTCTTCGGTAGTCGCATTTGTATTCGCCATCCCGGCTGGCAGCTGCTCTGGATGGTCCATGTACAAACGGAACAGCTGCTTCAGCATCGCCGACCCCTTGCTCAGCTCTTCCTTTGCAACATTTCGCTTGGTGTAGACATTTGTGAACATAAAGTCTTTAAGACGGTTGGTGATACCCAGAATAGGCTCTGTCATGGTCACATAAGGCTTGTCAATCGAGTTCTCGATGACATTTGCGACCATCGTCCCAATCCGCGAACCATGCGTCACGCCAAGCGTATCGTGCACTTCCTGTGGCAGATCCTCAAGGCGCAGCAACCCGGCGCGGACCGCATCCTCGATATCTGCCGCAAGGTAGGCAATACGGTCCGAGATCCGCACAGCCATCGCTTCGAGGGGAAGCGCATCCGGTAACTTTTCTGCTTCCGGGTCATGCTCATACAAATCAGACTTGCCCTTGGAATGCCCAACGATTCCGGCGCGTACTTCATGCGTAAGATTCAGCCCCTTGCCGCCCTTTTCCAGGAGATCCACAACGCGCAGACTCTGCTCAAAGTGGCGAAAGTGCATGTCCGTGACATATTCCTTAAGGACGGCATCAAGCGCGTACTCACCCTCATGCCCAAATGGAGGATGCCCAA
The DNA here is from genome assembly GCA_903881535.1 of uncultured Armatimonadota bacterium. Taxonomy (GTDB): domain Bacteria; phylum Armatimonadota; class Armatimonadia; order Armatimonadales; family Armatimonadaceae; genus CAIRTT01. Next base: position 1,130 of record CAIRTT010000562.1, on the reverse strand, counting down.
GGTCATGCGCAAGCGCGATGGCCTCCGTCAAGTCCTCGTTAAGGCGCAGCGCACGCGCAACGGTACGGCTGATTTGAGCGACTTCCAGCGAGTGCGTCAGGCGTGTCCGGTAGTGGTCCTCTTCCGGGTCGAGAAAGACCTGCGTCTTATGTTTCAGACGGCGAAACGCATTCGAGTGGATAATCCGGTCGCGGTCCTTTTGAAAACAGGTTCGCACCGGGTCCGCGGGTTCGATGCGCTGTCGGCCCTTGCTCTCAGTTGAGCGGGTGGCCCAGGATGCCAGCGTTGTCAGCTCAATGGCTTCTGTACGTTCACGAATTGTCATAACAAAACTCTCTTCCAAACCGCTAGGCAAGTCGCCGCAGCAGCATATATTCCATTAAGTTGTCGCGGGTCACGAGACCAAGGACCCGCTGGCCAGCATCGATAATCACAATCGGAAACGCATCCTGGCCATAGCTTTGAAGATACCCAAGCAGCGAATCATCAGGACCAGCCGTTGGCGCATCCCGGTCCATCACACTGCTCGCAAACGCATCCCGCCCCTGCTGCGCAATCCCCTGAATCAAACGCTCCCGTGTCAGCAAGCCAAGGTAGTCGCTGCCAAGAACCACTGGGAAATCATGTTGATGCGTGTGCAAAAGCCGCTCGCCGACCTCGGCAAGCGTCATCCCAGGCAGAATCGTTTCGGTACGACCAACCATCACATCCTGCATCCGGACACTCGCAAGCGGATCCGTGCTCTGGCTGGCTGCAATCTCTTGACCCGCTCCCATGAAGACAAATCCCGCAATGATCAGCAGCGTGATGTTTCCCGAGAAGAAGCCATAGAATCCGGCTGCCACGGCAAGGACCTGCCCGACACGCCCGGCGATACGAGTCGCAGCGACCTGTCCAATACGCATCGCGAGGAGCGATCGCAAAATCCGCCCACCATCCATGGGGAACGCAGGCAGAAGATTGAAGATAGCTAAGCTCGCATTTGCAAGACCCAGCATCGTGAAATAGGAGCGTAGTGTGTCGGGATGTTGCACATAGGACCGAAGTCCATCAAAGAACACATTTGGGAGGCCACCGGGGCTTAGACGGAGGTAGAGATAGATCACACCCGCGATGACGACATTGACGGC
>CAIRTT010000561.1 GCA_903881535.1 uncultured Armatimonadota bacterium | reverse complement strand
TGCAATCCCATCACCACTTCTCGAGCTGCTCCCGGATGCCGGAGCCTTTGCAAACAATGTAAAGCGCTCAAAGTTCATCGGGGTCATTTGGGCCTTGCTGCTCTCCCTGGTCTGCGGGGGACTCTTTGTCCTGTTGGACCTTGACAGCGCCGCACTCCCGATGGTGTTCATCGCAATCTTCGTCGTGCCGTTTTTGCTCTGGCGTTACCGAAAGCTGTCGCTCTACATCATCTTCCCAGCGGCTATTCTCTTCGAAGTCCTGCCAAGCGACATTTCGGAAGGCTTTTTCGATCAGGTTCCATTCTTCTGGAATGTGAACACCATTTTCCAGCGCCGTGGGATGAGCTTTGAAGCGCTCCCTATCAACCTCTTTGAGCTGATTTTCCTTGTTGCTGGGTTCGGGAACATGGTTCGCAATGTCTACATGCGGACTGTCAAGTTTCAGTTCGGTACGATCATTTGGCCATTTGCCATTTACACTGCGATGGTTCTCCTGAACACCGTTCGTGCATTCGGAGAAGGTCAGGACCACACGATCGTTTTGCAGGAAATCCGCTCGCAGATTTACCTCTTGGCGATGTACCTCTTTGCCTTCAACATCGCGGATCCAAAAAAGGACATCCGCCGCTTTGCCTGGTTTTTCACAATCTGTGTGGGACTAAAGGGCATTGTGTACTGCTACCGACGCTATGTGCTGATCGCCGGACTTCCCTTGCCTGACCAGGGAGTTGGATCGCATGAGGAAGCCTTCTTCTTCTGCTGCTTTGTCGGCCTGCTCCTCGCCGCTTGGCTTGTCAAAACACGCGGTTCATTGATGGTCTGGCTGTGGCTACTTTACCCCGCCGTCGTGCTTGGAAACATTGCGACAAACCGACGTGCTGGGACAGCTGCCCTTGTCATCGCTTTGCCGATTCTAGTCATGGCCGCGATTCGGGCGATGCCGAAGCGGCGAACAATGGCCATTATCCTCGGGGTACTAATGGTAACCATTGGACCGGTCTATTACTACACATTCCGAAACTCGGAATCGACGATAGCGCAGCCAGCCCGTGCAATCAAGAGTCACTTTGAGCCAAGCGCCCGTGATGAGTCATCCGACCTCTATCGCCAAGCTGAGAGTGCCAACATAATGGACACCATTAAGGAGTCTCCCATCACGACGCTGATCGGCTATGGCTACGGCAAGCCGTTCCTTAAAAACCACCCGATGGCGGACATCTCCAAAAACTATGCCCTCTGGGATATCCGTCCGCATAACCAGATTCTGTGGTTGTGGATGCGTACTGGTACGGTTGGGTTTATCGCCTTCTGGATGATCATCGCGTTTGCTATCATCCGTATCTGCCGGCTGATGATTCTTGCTGAAAAGGATGACAATCCCTGGTCACAAATGCTTGCATTGTGGGCATTCTCAATCGTCGTGATGGAGATTCTGTTTGGCCTCCTCGACCTGCAGCTCAGCGTCTACCGCAATATGATCTTCATGGGCCTGATTCTCGGTTTGGTAGAGCGTGCTCTGTATAACCGTGGATCCACACAGATTGTCGAGGCTAAGAGTGTTGCGAGCTGATGGCACAGGCTCTGATGTGCGTGCCCGCTACGACTATGTCGAAGGGATACGTGCTCTGGCCTGTTTGACAGTGGTCCTAAACCATGCTGTGGCAGAAGCATTTCCGATCCTTTACCGGGTTGAAATTCCATCGATGCTATCGATCCTCCATCTGTGGTTTGCCTTTGGCCACCATGCTGTGACGGCATTCATCGTGGTAAGTGGATTTTGCCTTGGGCTTCCACTCGCGGGTGGAGATTTTGCAAAGCCAGTTGCTTTTGGGCCGTTCATGGCACGACGGTGCGCCCGTATTCTGCCACCTTACTACGTAGCGCTGGTGATCAGTATCCTGGTTTGCTTCACGATGTTCAAGTACTCGGCAGCGATGCACTTTGATTTCTCAGCACACCCAAGGCCAAGTGACATCGCCGCGCACTTTCTGCTCATTCAGAATGTTTTCGGCACAGGCCAAATCAACTACTCGCTCTGGTCCATCGCCACCGAGCTCCAAATCTATATGCTGTTCCCATTTCTGGTTGCCCTTGTGCGCAAGCGAAACGGTTGGATAGGCGCAGCGGCAATCGCTGTGGCCGCCTATGGCATCAGCTATTTTGCGGCAGACTCCCGGCTTGACCGTGCAGCAATTCACTTTGTTGGTGCGTTTATTTTTGGGATGGGTGCAAGCTGGATCACCAAGTCGGGGCACCACGTAGCGCAGCGTTTGCGAGCGGTGGCTCTATGGCCGATTGTCTTTCTTGGCGGGCTTGGTGGCGTCGCACTGTGGACCAAAGCACTGCCCATGGCAAGGTATCAATCGGTTCAATTGCTACAGGATGCCATTGTGATGGTTGCGATTGCAGCCCTGTTGATCGCGTGTACGACCGTGAAATCACCGCTACGTCGTGTGCTTGAGCTAAAGCCACTTGTTTGGATTGGGGAGCGCTCCTATTCTCTTTACTTGCTCCATGTCCCAATACAAGCGGCACTCTTGAAGGTTGCCATCAATGCGCTGGACCTAACGCACACGGAACGTCTCATTTTCACCCTCACCGTTGGCTTTGGGATTCTTATCGGACTTACCTGGGTCTTCCACCGTGTGGTTGAGATTCCTGCGATGGCGCTGAGTCGCCGGTTATCGCAGATGAAGCAGGCCACTTCTTGACGAGCATTCCCGAGATTACTGCGACTGTTACGACTACGGCGGTACAAAAGCCTATCAAGCAGCTCGCTGTGACCGTGTTGACACAGCTGTTGTCGTGGGCATTCGCGATGATTGTGACGTTTGTCCTGCCCCGCTACCGAACGGTGCCCGAGTTTGCGATCTTTTCGGTGATGTTTGGTTACACCAGTCTTGTGAACAGTATTGGTGACAATGGCATTTCTGCATTGGTCAGCCGTTCGATTTCGATCAGCCCAGACCGAGCATGGGGCTTGCTGAAGGCCGCTGCGATCATCAAGATTGCTGTAAGTCTCGCGGCTGCAGGCGCATTCGCCATCATGTTCAAAGTTATCCACTACGATGAACTGATATCTAAATACGTGGTGTATGGAATTCTTTGTTCCACTGTCAGCCAACTTGGGGCCGTTTGCAAGGATGCAATCCGGGGCTTTGGCCGCGTTTCGTCATCCAGTGTCCTCCAACTCGTCGAGCGCGGTATCTCCACGGCACTCTCTGTTGCCCTGGCGGTTACCGAGCAACCATTGCATATGTTTGTCTGGGTCCCGATGCTGTTTGACATCGCCACCGGCTTCTACAGCGTCACACGGTTGAGGCTGCTGACAACGGACACGCTGCCAATCACACCCGACATTCGGTCTGAGTTAAAGTTCCTCATAAGCCAGTTCCTCATCATGTCCAGCGGCTTTGTCATCATCCAGGCTAAGGATCCGATTAGCTTGACGATGATGGAGTACTGGGGGAGTGCTGAGGCAATCGGTGGGTTTAGTGTGATGAAACGGCTGCTTGGGAGCGCGATGTTCCTCCCTGTTGCAATCGCACAGCTGGGACTGCCACTCATGACCCGTGCATTTAGCATCAGCCATGAGGTGTTCGAGCGACAGACACGAGTCCTGATGCAGTCATCGTTGCTTATCGGATTTCCGCTTATGACCGGCTTTCTCTTCCATAGCACGCAAGTCTTGTCTGCCGTTGGGCTCTATCCAAAGTTTGTTTATGGCCCGGTAACGATGATGGTCGGTGCCCCGATGGTCGTTCTCCTCTACGTGGCGATGATTCTTGTGAATGCAATCATTGCCTGTGGCCGCCAAAAGGAAATGGTTGCCGGGACGATCAAAGTAACCATTGCGATTCCGTTCATCAGTGCCATTTGTATATACGGTGCCAATGTGTGGCTGAAGAATGCTGCGGTAGGGGCGATTATAAGCGACTTGATCGCTGAGCTGATGTTGATTGCTGTCTATGCCAGTGTGGTACGGGCTGGCATCCTGACCCGCGAGCTTGCACGAAACCTCGGGCTCTGCGTTGCGCTATGCATCCCACTTGCACTGGCTGGGCTGCTGCCTCTTAGCGTGTTTTGGGTTGTGGCAACGGTTGTCGCACTTGTGCTTTATGCGGGTGCATTGTACAAAATGGGTTTGCTGCACAAGCGGATGCTGGAAGCGGGGGAGTAAATCACACGTCGGCTAGCTGACTCCAACACAGTATATTTACTTGCGAAGGGTCATACCTACGACTTACGATGCACCGTTCCATGGAACCATTTCTCT
>CAIRTT010000560.1 GCA_903881535.1 uncultured Armatimonadota bacterium | reverse complement strand
TTATCATCAAATAAAATTGTTTATTTCTTTTTCACTTATGTGTTCACACGGTGGAACATTGATGCGATTTCATGTGTAAATGACACTATGTCGCAAGAAAAGGTCAATTCATCTCCTAAAATGGTCGGTTCATCTATAAAGGCGGATCTGCAGGCTTCGCTTGTTGTCTTCCTCATCGCTGTTCCTCTTTCCCTCGGAATTGCTCTGGCATCTGGCGCTCCAATCATGGGCGGACTGATCGCAGCCGTCATCGGTGGCATCGTGATCGGTGGTATTGGTGGTAGCCCACTCCAAGTTTCTGGTCCGGCCGCGGGATTGACCGTTCTGGTCTACTCACAGGTGCAGCAGTTTGGCTGGCCTGTCGCATGTGCCATTACGGCTGCCGCAGGTGCACTTCAGCTCCTCTTTGGAACGCTCAAGGTTGCACGCGGCGCATTGGTGATTGCACCATCCGTGGTGCACGGCATGATGGCCGGAATCGGTATCGTCATCACGCTTGCCCAAATCCATGAGGTACTAGGCGGTACGCCAGAAGCCAGCGCGCTCAAGAACATCATCGCGCTTCCCGCGCAGATCATGGACCTTCATGGAGCGGCAACAATTTTAGGTATCGCGACATTTGTAGTACTGATGCTGTGGAAGCGCCTGCCGAAAGGCATCCAAAAAATTCCTGGAGCGCTCGTCACCGTGGTCGGGATGACGGCGATTGCGACGCTGTTGAACCTCGATGTTCGACGTGTTGACCTCCCTGAAGGCTTGTTTGTAGGACACCAGTTCCCAGCGTTGCCTAATGACTGGGGTAGTTTTTCAATCGCGGTTGTAACAGTAGCCATCATCGCAAGTGTTGAGTCTCTCCTGAGCGCGGTCGCCGTTGATAAGCTGCACACAGGTAAACGAACCAATTTCGACCGTGAGCTTGTTGGGCAGGGCATAGGTAACCTCCTTTCTGGCCTCCTCGGTGGGCTTCCCGTAACGGGAGTCATTGTCCGGTCATCCGCAAATGTTCAGGCTGGTGGCAAGACAAACTTGTCCTCAATTCTGCACGGTGTCTGGATTGCACTCTTTGTTTTTCTTGCTGCATCTTGGATTGAGCTGATTCCACGCTCCGTCCTCGCGGGGCTCTTGATCTATGCAGGCGTAAACCTTGTTAACGTCCATCACATGCGTGAGCTTGGAAAGAATCGCGAGCTTGGCGTTTACATCGTGACTGTACTCGGAGTTGTGTTTACTAACCTGCTTTACGGTGTCATTATTGGAGTTGTTCTCACGGTCCTGATGAGTCTGCGCCGTCTCTCGAATGTGACGATTAAGGTACAGCCTCACAAAGACCATATCGACATGGTTATCAACGGCTCGATGACATTTGCTTCTGTGCCAAAGCTTGGCAGCAGTCTTGCTGACATCGAACAGGGAAAAGATGTCCATATCGTTTTAGCCGTCGACTATATGGATCACTCAGCATTTGAAGTCCTCAACGATTGGGTCAAGAGTCATAAAAAGACAGGTGGGCGTGTGACGCTGGAAGAGCTCCACGAGGATTGGTACGCTGATGCTGAACGGGGCAAGCCACGCTTTCGTAAGGAACTCCCTGCAACAAGCAGCCACAAAATGTTTTTGGGTAACGGTGGACGAAAGGGTGCTGAAGACCTTATCGAGCGCATCAGAGAGTATGAGGAAAACCACTCAGACCGGCTTCGCCCAACGCTGTCTGCCCTTGCACGGGATGGTCAGGTTCCTAAGGAAATGTTTGTCACATGCTGTGATTCTCGAGTGCTCCCTCACCAATTCACAAGCTCCGGTCCCGGAGACCTGTTCAAAATCCGGAACATCGGGAACATGGTTCCTCGTAATGGCGAAGGTTCCAGCGTTGGTGCAGCCCTTGAGTACGCAGTCAGCGTTCTAGGTGTGGAACGAATCGTTGTCTGTGGACACTCCGGTTGCGGGGCGATGAAAGCGCTCCTGGATGGTACTGACAACCTTCCCTATGACAATCTGAAACACTGGTTGTCGCTTGGGCAGCGGACGATCGAAGGCTTTCGGGCACAACCGACGATTGGCGCGGGGCGTAAACCGGTAGATCAGTTAAGCCTTGTCAATGTCGTGGAGCAGCTGGACAACCTGATGACCTACGATGTCGTAAAGACCGGCGTTGAGGCAGGGTCTCTGTCGATACTTGGCCTGTTCTTCGACATCGATGAAGCGCGCGTTTACATTTATGACAACGATCAAAAGCGCTTCCTGACCGTGGATGAGATACCCGAAGCTTAGCGTTGGTTTACTCACTGAGTGCTGCACGTGGTTGTGTATCAAAGCCGAGCCCAGAAACGAACAGAAGCGTTTCCTGACTGTGGATGGGATACCTGAAGCCTAGTACGACCGTCATCCTGCCAGGATGGTGTCATGTCAAACTGGACGAATACGAAAAAATTTCCACGGCTTGGCGGTGGGCCAAATTCTCAGATTCACAGCAAAGTTCGTTCCTTCCGCCTTGGTAGATTGCCGTGTTTGTGGATAAAGTACGACGTTTGATGTTGAAAACCGTTAGGTAATTACACTTATGTATGTGCTCGCATCTATCATCGCACTTGGACTCGCCGTAGGATCTCCCGTCGATACCAATAATCCAGTCTTTTTCGGATCCCTGCGAGTCCGATCAGAATCCTGGGGATGGTTC
>CAIRTT010000559.1 GCA_903881535.1 uncultured Armatimonadota bacterium | reverse complement strand
TTTATAGAGAAGGAGCCGATATCGAATCGGTCCCTTCCCTACGTTGAGATTAATTGGCAGGCAAGGATGTTGCGCAGGTAGCGTCATCCAATAACTGGCCACCGCCGGCGTAATAGTACTCACCCCACATAAAGTTCGTACCAAGGGTGTCGGCCAGACGATGGAATTTTGCGTGACCGTCACAGAAAATGAAGTTTGAACCTTCCTGATGGCGTTTGAACGCTACGCGTGCAAGCTTATAGTTGCTGTCGCTAGGTTTAGCGATTGCTGCCTTGACGCGGTCTGCCGTTACCTTACAGTAAGGTGAAGCAACAGGCGTATCTGGATAGAAGCCTGAGGTTCCAGCATACGGTTTGAGCGTCTTTGTACCGATTTTGTATTGCTTCTCAGCCAGAATAATCACATTGGCAGTCTCACCTATTGCAGACATGCTGACCGTTCCGCCGTCATGTGCGGGCATTACAGCATAGTTAGGGATGTAGCTCAATTCTGGCACTGTCAAATCCAACAAGCCGGACGATGTTTGCGGTGGAGTAGGCGTAAAGTCGGTCGGGCACTTAAATATAGCGTTGTTCTTGACATAAGGTTGGAGATAGTAGGCCCATTGAACACGGCGTCCACTTGGTTCATAGTAGTACGTTTTAGGGTAGATCTCATCATAGTCCTGAACGTACATCATTACTGAAACACCAACTTGCTTGGAATGTGATAAGCACATAGCTGAGCGAGCCTTATCACGTGCCTGAGCAAAGACTGGAAATAGTATAGCAGCAAGAATGGCGATAATCGCGATAACGACGAGCAACTCAATGAGTGTAAACGCTGCGCGGTCATTTGACGTAGGCCTGTTCAACTGTCGCATGAAATAAACCCTCTTTTCAAGTTCGCTTTGATTGGACAGAAATGAGATTGTCCACTACAAAGCCACGTCAATCTACCGGTATACAGGTACGGATTTGATTAAGCGATGGCGACATTTATGCGTCAGTAATTGAAACTTAACTAATAGTTAATGAATACACCTGTTGAGAATGCTGTGATTGAGACACATCGATTTGGACGGAGAATTTAGTGGAAAACACTTCCGTAACAAACGACTCTGCTGTTTTTATAATCATCAGTATTTCTATTTTTCACGAGGTGGATGCACAGATATGAGGCGCATTTCTACGCAAAAAGTTAACGGTTGGCTCGTACATTGGCCTGATCCCAACTATCTGAATCGTGTTCTGGAAGCGGCACCACGCTACAAGATTAATCACCTTGAACTGTCGCACGACATCATCATGCAGGTGGATGAAGCAACGGAAGACTTGAAGCGGGGAGAACTCATCGAATCAGTGGCCAAACGTTCCCGTGCAATGGGAATCAAGAGCTACATCTGGGCACATGAAATTAATACTCGAGACAAAAATGCTCCACTAAATCCGGAGTCCATCGAGGGAAAAGTGTTTTGGGAAAAACGCCGCGACGCGTATCGCCGTACTTTACGTGCATGTCCATCTGTCTCTGGCGTTGTCCTAATGTTTGGCTCATCACCCCTTGAAGTCTGGGAACTTCCCTCCACACCTGATAAAGGAGATGGATGGCAACGACGATCCGCAGCCCAACGTGTTCGGTTTATTACGGATTTGGTTTGCTCGGTTGTGCGGGACGAGCTTAATAAAGAGGTTTTTGTCCGTGATTTCAACCATGGACCTTCGCAGCTGGAATCCATTCGTGAGGCTTTAAAAGATTACTCAGGAATTACTATTATTTCCAAAGTAGAACCTCAGGACTTTCAACCTTTCTATCCACATTCATCTACCCTCGGCGCGTTCGGGACGACGCCACAAATCGTTGAGATTGACCTTTGCGGCGAGTACTGGGGGCAATCATTAATTCTAACTTCGCTTCCCCAATATGCCCTATACCGTCTAAAATACGATCAATTGCAGGGGACGGTTGGTGCTGTCGCTCGAGTGGATTGTTACTCCAACTCTACGCTAGGGACACCATCAGAAATTAACCTCTACGCATTTCAGCGAGTTCTGCAGGACCGTAATGTCACCGCCGATGCAATTTACGCAGAATGGATGAAAAAGCGTTATGGTCTCAAACCCGAAGGAATAGCTGCACGGCAGATGACTGCGATTTTCGAGCGTTCTTGGCAAATGGCGCTGAAACTGTACTACACGCAAGGCTTCTGGACCTGGAAAAACCTTTCGAGCATTCCGGAACGTTCAGCCAGCATCGACGGCGGTATCGTTGGTAAATCGAATGCACTCTGGGATTCAGCGGCGAAACCATTGGAGAAGCGTCTCATACGTCCGGATGGTGCGCTGGTAAGGGCGATTCAGAAAGAAAAAGCGGAAGCTGTCAACCTAGCGCAGACTAACCTTGAAGCTCTGATCGGTATTCGCTCGGCTCTTCGGCAAGCAGACTTCGCAGATTTGGAACGACGTTTGCGCCTCGCAGTTGATCTCGCCAAGATATATCAAGTCATCGCTGACGCGTATTGGCGTATAAAACTTGCTGAAAACATGCCAAGTGATGTAGAAGCAAGCGCGGACAAGATCAACACCTCTCTTTCCGCTCTGACGCAATTGGCATCCTTATTAGAAAAAAAGTCGGCAGATTTTCCATGGATCGGAAAACAATCGCAGCGACTAGTCAGCCTGCAAAAGGACCTGTCAGAGCGGTACAGCCGTCTCTTGCGCTAGTAGAAGAAAGTAAAAACGCTCAAAGTCCGTGACCTCTTGGATATCGAAGTGTTTTGCAACATCCTGGATGTCCAACTGAAAACTGGCGTTCCCAGAGTCTATTACATCCAAGTACCATCACAATCGGCACTGGGCTATAAAGCGCCATCCGAATATGCAAACATCAAACCTGAATCCTAAATGTAACCATTGATATACAAAATGGGTGCAGATTGTAGTTTCCAGAAACAACTGGTTTCAAACTTGATTCAGGGGAACGTGAGTTGACACCAATAATCCGAATTGTCAATGTCGCTTGGCTTATGTACTGGGCATAATTGATGGTTACTACGATTCCGTGGAATCCGATAATACTTACTAATGCGCGCAATGATGGTTCGCACTTCTGTTTTGTTTCGTGTATCTACCGGGTAATGCCCACAACCCCTCCTGCTATAATTGGGCAACAGATTGTCCTACCATACTTATGGGTAGTTTTGGTTTTGCATTGCCCGAACCCATTGATCGACGAACCTAAATCAGCCCCTGAGAAGCCTTGCAATGTAAAAACGGAGAACGTTGACGCATGATCCTAGAAAATAAACTTAACATCACGAACCAGGTCGAACTTGCAAAAGCGGAAGAGCGCCTCAGTAAATTACGAGCAAAACAGCTCTTTGATACGGGTGACATCGAAAAGGTGGATGTCGGCACATTTGCAGGTTTGGCGTTTATACACCGCTACTTGTTCTCGGATGTTTATGCTTTTGCTGGCAACATCCGCGATGTCAACATTGCCAAAGGTAACTTTCGCTTTGCGCCGTTGATGTATCTGGAAGCATCCCTCAACCATATAGATGCGATGCCCCAAGGCACCTTTGATGAAATCGTTGAGAAGTATGTCGAAATGAACGTGGCGCATCCTTTTCGTGAGGGAAATGGACGTGCAATACGCATTTGGCTTGACATGATGCTAAAGTGCGGGCTTCAACTTGTCGTGGATTGGAATCAAGTTGGTAAAGAAGATCATCTCTCGGCCATGCAGCGCAGTCCGGTGAAAGATGTTGAGATCAAGGCTCTCTTGAAGCAAGCCCTAACTGATCAAATCCATGACCGTGCATTGTTTATGAAGGGCATCGATGTAAGCTATTACTACGAAGGCTATAGCGAATTCAGAACCGAGGATCTGTAGCCACTGGTTTACCAAATGGGGGCCGACTACCAATGTCTCCACCAATAATTGGTGTCAAAACTGGTGTCAAGCTCCACCACCCACGAAAAAAGCCCCTCATCTGAGGGGCTTT
>CAIRTT010000558.1 GCA_903881535.1 uncultured Armatimonadota bacterium | reverse complement strand
TCATGGTGAACCGCCTCTGGCATCACCACTTTGGCACTGGGATAGTCAAAACAGTTGATGACTTTGGCATCAATGGTGACCGGCCCACAAACCCAGCGCTGCTTGACTGGATGGCAACGAACTTCACAAATAATGGCTGGTCCGTCAAGAAGCTCCACACGTTGATAGTGACATCGGCGACGTACCAGCAGGTTAGTGTCTCTGAGCAGCCTGCGGCGAACCGCAAGGACCCTAACAACCGTCTGCTTTGGAAATACCCGGTACGCCGTCTGGAAGCCGAAGCGATTCGGGACAACATTCTGGCTGTTTCGGGTTCGCTAAACCGCACGATGTACGGGCCATCGGTGTTTGTCAACCTCGATCCAGGCACAGATGGGCGTGGCATGCCACCGAGCGGCCCGCTGGATGGTAACGGTCGCAGGACCATTTACATGGGTGTTCGGCGTAACTTTATGTCGACGTTCTTCCAGGCATTCGACATGCCGACACCATTTACATGTATTGGTAAGCGGACACAGTCGAATGTGCCAGCACAAGCCCTCGCGCTGATGAACAGCCCATTTGTCCGTGAAATGGCAAACCGCTGGGCTGAATCGCTTGTAAAGGTTCCTGCTGCCGACCGCCTAGATGTCGCATACACAGCAGCCTATGGCCGTAAGCCAACGGCTAGTGAGACCAAGCTGGCGCTGGAGTTTATCGGCAAGGACATTAATGATTTGAATGCGTGGAAAGACTACTGCCACGTGATGTTCAACGTTAAGGAATTCATTTTTATCCGTTGATACGGGTGATGTGACGACATGAAACTGGAGAAATCACAGTGACTGAAGGCTGTAACAATATCGTGACTCCCCTGTCACGCCGCGAGCTCTTGGGCCGTGCCGCAAATGGTTTCGGTGCGCTTGCGCTCGCCGGGCTCGCGACGGATGATGCCGCACGGGCATCCACCGGGTCGCAGATCATCACCAAGCTGCACCACAAGCAGCGCGCGAAGCGGGTCATCTTCCTGTACATGGATGGCGGCCCAAGTCAAATGGACACGTTTGACCCAAAGCCGCGCTTGACGCTTGACCATGGCAAGCCATTGCCGATGAAGGTGCCCGTCACTCAGTTCAACAACAATAACAACCTTCTCAAATCCCCTTGGTCGTTCAAGAAATACGGCCAGAGCGGTATTGAGGTAAGTGAGCTCTTCCCAGAAGTCGCACAGTGCGTGGACGATATGTGTATCCTCCGCTCGATGACCAGTAACTTCCCTGAGCACACGAATGCAAACTACTTCCTGCATACGTGTAATGGGAACCAGGGACGCCCGAGCATGGGCGCTTGGGTGACGTATGGCCTTGGCACGGAAAGCCAGAATCTCCCGGGATTTGTTGTGCTGTCCGGCGGTCTGATCCCACCTGGAGGCGCGGACTGTTTTGGCTCAGGCTTCCTGCCCGCAACATACCAAGGCTCACTGTTCAAGGCTGGTGCGAAGCCGGTTTCGAATCTGGAGCGTGGAGAGGCATCGGATTCCGAGCAGCTCAAAAAACTTGACCTCCTGAAGAAGCTCGATAAGGGTGTTCTGGGCTCGACGGGTAACTCTGGTGCGGTGGAAGCTGCCATAAAGAACTATGAGCTGGCCTTCAAAATGCAGACGGCTGTCCCAGACCTCTACGACCTCCGCGGTGAGACCGAAGCAACGAAACAGCTGTATGGCATTGACCATCAGTACGGACCTACGCGCGTTTTTGGAACACAGTGCCTGATGGCGCGTCGCCTCCTCGAGCGCGGTGTGCGCTTTGTTGAGCTGACTTGTCCGGGAACGGGGCATGACCGGTGGGATCAGCACGGAAACCTAAAGCGTGGTCATGAAGACAATGCGCGTGCGGTCGACAAGCCAATTGCTGGTTTGCTCAAAGACCTCAAGGCCCGCGGGATGCTAGATGACACTCTGGTGATCTGGGGTGGTGAATTTGGCCGTACCCCGATGGCACAGGGCGGGGATGGCCGTGATCACAACCCGTATGGCTTCACGATGTGGATGGCTGGTGGTGGTGTCAAGGGTGGAATGACCTATGGCGCCACGGATGACTGGGGTTATTACGCCGTCGAGAACAAGATGGAAATGTATGACCTCCATGCGACCGTCTTGCACTTGATGGGTGTTGACCACACCAAGTTGACGTATCGCTTCGGCGGGCGGGATATGCGCCTAACGGATGTCCACGGCGTAGTCCAGACAAAGATTCTGGCCTAGCGGTCAGAGGACAGAGGGTCTGTATTAAACGAAAAGCCTCCCGGGAAACCAGGAGGTTTTTTGTGTATTTGATTTTGAAGTGTGCAGACAAAACTCTTGCTTAGTGGATACCGCTTGGATCTGAAACGAAAAGCCTCCCGGAATCTGGGAGGCTTTTCGTATTAACGTTTCCACTAACGCTTCAGAGTGAAAACCTAATCGCCATCACCATCCGTGTCGGCCACCGGCCGGTAATCCGCCAGCGGGAATGACTTGCCCGGTTTGGTAGCATTCCACACGGCACGGGTAACAATCTGGCCATCCGCGCGGTCCACGTGCTCCCAGTCCATCTTGCCGCAGGCAATCGCCAGCTGCTTGGAGATGCCTGTAAGGGATGCCACCTTCGGGTTGAACTCATCCAGAGGAATGCGGTTGGGCTTCGCAGTGTAGGGCCGTAAATCAGCTTTGGCTGTGAAGCACTTCGTCAATGGTGTTGCTGTCGCATCGAAGCGGTTAAGCGCCGGCAGGCCAAGAACAAGCCCCATCGTGCGGATAAACCCGGTGTGGTTGTACTGCTCCGAGACCGTAACCCCACGCTTAGTGTACGGTGAGATACAGAGAGCTGTGGTTCGGTGTCCATCCACATGATCGATGCCAAGCTGGGAGTCATCCTCAATCACTAGAATCAATGTCTTTGACCAGAACTTTGACTTACTGATACGTTCAACAATGCGCCCAAGCGCCAGGTCGTTATCTGCAACGGTAGCCCGCGGCGTAGGCGTTCCCTCCCGTGTGCCGCTGGTATGGTCATTTGGAAGCAGCATGATGCTCAGATTTGGCATTTTGCCTTCGGCTTCAAAGCGATCCATGTCCTTATTGAAGACATCCGCGCGCCATTGATCGGAGACGATGCTTGGAAAGCCGATGAATTCCGGGTGCATATAGGGCCTGATAGCCGCATTGTCGGTCCCTGATGCGATTTTGTAAACCTTGCCTCCGGAGCGGTAGTCATCCCAGATTTCCTTCCAGCCACCCCGTTTGCCCGTAACCGTGTTCGTAATCGATGGCTTATTGACAAACTCTCCGTAGACACGCAAGGACTTGCCGGCAGCAATGGCCGATGTCCAAAGAAATCCCTTTGGCGAGAATGCCAACGGATCGCCGCCATCGTAGGGATAGGACCGGCTATGCGCATCGTAGTTTTGCTCGATGTATCCATTTCCAATGGCGCTGACCGACCACTGGTGGCCATCCGCAGAGTTTGTCCCGCTCGTATAGGTGTTATCGAGGAGCACAAATTCGCGGGCCAAGGCGTGGTGATTCGGGCTGACATCCTCGCCGAAGAGACACAGCTTTGGATCTCCATTCCCTTCCTTCATGTCGCCAAGTAGCGAGTCATAGGTTTGGTTTTCCTTGATGATGTAGACGACGTGTTCGAAGACACTTGGCTCGCCGACGCACTGCGGAACTGGAACAGGGGTAACATCACGGGCAGGAAGCCCTGCAGCAGCGCTGAGATCCCAACGGTTATTGATGGCGACTTGGCGTGTATTACCATCGAGCGCTTTGCCTGAGACCGCATCCAATCCAACAATTTGAAGCGTCCCGACTGTTCCATGGACGTTGTATGCACCATTTGAGCGCTTTACGCGCCCGCCGATTCCCTTTGCATTTGCGACAACCAGCTTGCCATCCGCGACGCCAACGGCGATTGGGTACCACCCGGTTGGGATGTAGCCGGTGACTTTAGTTTCCCGCAGGTTGACGATAGCGATGGCATTTGCGCCGCCGCAGGCGACTGCGATGTTTCCATTTGGGAGTGCTGTCACGGCGGTTGGGATGTGTCCGTAGCCGGCATCAGAAACTGGAGCAACGGTGAGTCCAACCGGACGCGGCTCGGCTTGCGTGAGGTCTACTTTCCAAACCATATCGTCATCGGTACCTGGAACAACCAGCGTTCGGCTGTCATCCATAAAGCATGATTTGCCTGGCTGACGGATGCCTGTGATGGTCTGCGTGGCCCGGAGGGCTGCGGTGTCGATGACAACAACGGAGCCATCGAGAGCCGCATCGGTCGTCGTGTCAATACGGACTGCGGTTCCCGCGCTCATTGCTTTGGGCTGGGAGAGCGTTGCGCTCCGGCCACCGCGGCAGGATACGGCGAGGCGTTTACCATCCGGGGAGAGAGTGACGTGATATGGGGCGACATCCACGCGGATGGTGCGTGTCACGAGTCCGGTTTCGGTGTCTATCACAGCGATTGCATTGCGGATGCCAAGTGCGACAAAGGCCTGTTTACCATTTGTGGAAACGGCGATGCCTGCGACTTGTGGGTCTTTCAACCGCTGCCCACGTCCGGCAAGCCCGGCTGCAATATCTGGTGCTTCATCATCCTGTAGCGGGGTGTCAACAACCCATGTTGCACTGGATGTTGGGCGGCCATCGGGTGCGACATCAATCACCGCGACCTTACCACCCGACTGGGCGGCGAGAATGCGATTGCCATCCGGCATCCATGTGATGCCCAGCGGTCCGATCCCAATATTCACTTTTCCGAGCGTCTCGCCGGTACTACTGAAAACGGTCACACCACCTTGGCTTAGTGCGGCAAAGCGCTTGCCATTTGGGGCGATGGCGATGTCTTTTGGGCGGCTTCCAGCCAGCGTGATGACTGTACCGACCGGTGTAACCAT
Source organism: uncultured Armatimonadota bacterium (assembly GCA_903881535.1). Taxonomy (GTDB): domain Bacteria; phylum Armatimonadota; class Armatimonadia; order Armatimonadales; family Armatimonadaceae; genus CAIRTT01. Next base: position 152 of record CAIRTT010000558.1, on the reverse strand, counting down.
CTGGTTCGTTGGTGTCGTGGCAAAGCCGGTCCGTAGCACATCCTCGCCAACGAAGAGCGGTTTATCAGCCGTGAATGCGCTTCGGAGTCCAAGAGCGGTAAGACTAGTGAGGGTAATGGTCGCAAGCGTTGCGACGGCGGGAAGCGTACGGT
>CAIRTT010000557.1 GCA_903881535.1 uncultured Armatimonadota bacterium | reverse complement strand
TAGTTCACTCATATCAACAACACTCCATTTCGCTTCCAGACTCTACCTGTATCAGATGCGAGAATGAATGGAAACGATTCTTTGTAATTCTATCGTTGTAGAGGATGGTGATGTTGTGGATGGTTGGATGGCTCGCAAATTCTGCGGGTGTGCAGATGGTTGAGTCCGTACTCGCTGGAATGCCCCCAGACACAAAAAAACGACGCATCCTCTGGATCGTCGTTTCGCTTTATCAACCACTGTTTCAACGGCTGATGTTATTAGAATACCAAATGGAGCTGAATTTTGCATCCGGGCTGTTATCTCGTGAATGCTGGCTAGAGGAAAATGTGGTGGAAAAGAACGGCATATTTGCAGTTTAGTGGACATTAAGGAGATTTATGCCTATGAATACGTGGTGGTGAGTGTTCTGTAAATATCTCGTAATGTGGGAGCCGACTAGAAGTTAAACAAGCATCTGGTTCGCAACATTGACGCATTAGTGCCTATTGGGCCATGCCATACACTGGGAACATGAACACAAAGTTGTCGCTCTTCGTTCTCCCATTTGCCGTATTCGCAACCATCAGTCTTAGTAATGCGTTTGCCACACCTGTTCAACATGGGAAATGGATTGACCTCACACATCCCTTTTCTGAAAAGACACTCTACTGGCCAACCGCCAAGTCATTCACATTGGAGCAGGAGTTCCACGCGCACACCGACAAGGGCTACTTCTATGCCGCCAACCGCTATTCGGCATCCGAACACGGTGGGACTCACATCGATGCGCCTATCCACTTCTCGGAAAAAGGCAAGACCGTCGACCAACTCTCATTGGATCAGCTGAGCGGGGATGCCATTGTCATCGATGTCGCACGCAAGGCAGCCACCAATCGCGACTACCAGATTTCGGTTGATGACATTAAGGCATTCGAGGTCAAGCACGGGCGTATTCCAAAAGATGCCATCGTACTTTTCCGCACCGGGTACGCGAAGCGCTGGCCGGATGCTAAGATGTACCTCGGAACATCGGAGCGCGGTCAGGATGCCGTGGCAAAGCTTCACTTCCCTGGCCTGCATCCGGATGCGGCACGCTGGCTTGTCAAAAACCGCACCATCAAGGCAGTCGGCCTCGACACCGCGAGCATCGACTATGGGCAGTCAAAGCTCTTTGAGAGTCATCAGGTCCTGATGGCAAAGAACATCCCGGCGTTTGAAAATGTCGCATCCCTGGATAAACTCCCCCCGACCGGCAGCTACATCGCCGCCTTCCCGATGAAAATTCAGGGCGGCTCCGGCAGCCCACTGCGCATCGCAGCGCTGGTGAAGTAGGGGGTGCGAACCACCTGCAAGAAAATACTCTTGATCAATTGTCACATTTTGTGTGCAGGTGACGATGTTATCCATAGGGAGAACCTGCTTCAGGTTCTCCCACTTCTGTTCACGGGTAGAATGCCGATGGGCATGCTATTGACGGATTTCAGGGATAGTGACAGATAGGGTGTCTCTGCAGCGCTGACTATGACTTCGAAGGGGTTTCAGCCGCTGTTCAGACAATGTTTATCATAACAGCCCTCTCTGGTGTTGCCTCACACCGGCGAACGCCACACTCAACAACGTAATGCCAAACAGGTTTTTCGAGATACTTCATGGACCAACACACACATAACAAAATAGTCTCCTTCATCTGGGGAATCGCTGATGATGTCCTTCGAGACTTGTTCAAACGAGGCAAGTACCCTGATGTCATTCTGCCCTTGTGTGTTATTCGACGCATGGACGCCGTGCTTGAGCCCACCAAGAAACAAGTGCTCGAGACAAAGGAAATGCTTGACCAGGCACAAATAACAGAACAGCAGGCTGCCCTCAAGGACGCCGCTGGTCAGGCATTCTATAACACCTCAAAATTTACACTGCGTGATCTGACATCCCGAAGCAGCCAGCAGCAGCTGCTCGCCGACTTCGAAGACTATCTGAACGGCTTCTCGCCGAACGTTCAGGACATCCTTGAAAATTTCAAATTCCGCAACCAACTCCCCACGCTCTCAAAGGCTGATGCGCTCGGGACGCTGATCGTCAAGTTCCTGGATCCATCCATAGACCTCTCACCGGCCGGTATCGACAACCACGCCATGGGCACAGTGTTCGAGGAGCTGGTACGCAAGTTCAACGAAGAGAATAATGAAGAGGCCGGCGAGCACTGGACACCCCGCGATGCAGTGCGGCTGATGGCAAATCTGATCTTCCTGCCGATAGAAGATAGCATTAGGTCCGGCACGTACCTACTCTACGATTGTGCCTGTGGTACGGGCGGTATGTTGACCGTCGCCGAAGAAACCCTCTCTGCGCTTGCCATCCGCCAAAAGCAGGATGTCGAATGTTTACTCTACGGTCAGGAAATCAACCCGGAGACCTATGCAGTCTGCAAGGCCGACATGCTGCTCAAAGGCGAGGGAGAAAACGCAGAGAATATCGTTGGCGGAGCTGAGTGGAGTACGCTTGCACACGACGCCTTCCCTTCACAAGAGTTTGACTTCATGCTCGCCAATCCGCCATACGGTAAGAGCTGGAAGAAAGACCTCGAAATGATGGGTGGCAAGGACGCCATGTGTGACCCGCGATTCAAAGTGATGCACGCCGACGAAGAGCTCTCCCTCGTGACACGAACGAGCGATGGTCAAATGCTGTTCCTCGCGAATATGGTCGCAAAGATGAATGGCAAGTCGGCATTGGGTAGCCGTATTGCCGAGGTTCACAATGGTAGCTCCCTCTTTACAGGTGATGCTGGGCAAGGGGAAAGTAACATCCGTCGATGGATTATTGAAAACGATTGGCTTGAGGCTATCGTTGCTCTTCCGCTAAACCTCTTTTACAACACTGGGATTGCAACCTATATCTGGGTGCTCAGTAACAAGAAGGCTGCACATCGTCGCGGACAGGTGCAACTTATCGACGCCAGTCAATGGTTTAAGCCACTGCGCAAAAACCTCGGAAAGAAGAACTGTGAGCTGTCGTCTGAAGATATAGAACGCATCAGTCGTACATTCCTCGACTTTCAGGAAACTCCGGAATCGAAGATTTTTGACAACCGCGCTTTTGGCTATTGGAAAGTCACTGTAGAGCGACCTCTTCGCCTCAAGAGCCAGTTTTCACTGCGCTCGATAGACCCGCTACGCTTCAATTCTGGCGACGAAGACATCCGCTCCGCACTTTATGAAGAGTTTGGCGAAGATTTGTTCACCAGATTTTCAGCCCTTGAATCCACCCTGGAAGCTCGTCTGGCTGCTTGGACGCAGGAAGACAATGATGACGAAGACGATGACAATTCCAAAAAAGGTCTGCCAGAGAAAAAGCGGAAAAAATTGCTCGACCCAAAAACTTGGGAAAGAGACGGACGGTTAGTTGAAGCCGCCATGAAATTGAGGGCGATTCTTGGCGAGACACTTTATGACGATCACAATGTGTTCCGTGAAGATGTGTCAGCGGCCCTGATCAAAGCGGGCTTAAAACTGCCCGCAACGGACATCAAAGTGATCCTGCGGGCGATGAGCGAACGTGACGAGAACGCTCCTCCGGTCATCGCGAAGATCCACAAGCCTGGAAAAGCCATTGCTGATCCGTTGCGGGGACTGTTTGAGACATTGGTGAACGGAAAGCTGGCCGTTGTTGAATACGAATCCGACAGCGATCTGCGCGATACTGAGCAAGTACCACTGTTAGAAGACGGTGGTATCGAAGCCTTCATCCGTCGTGAGGTCCTGCCGTATACGCCTGATGCCTGGATCAAAGAGGAGGCGACCAAGATTGGTTACGAAGTGAGCTTTACGCGGCACTTCTATAAGCCACAGCCATTGCGAACGCTCGAAGAAATTGCTGCTGACATTATCGCCATCGAACGCGAGTCAGACGGTCTCCTGGATGGTTTGCTAAAGGGCTCGTCCACGTGAGCGAAGCAATAGATCCTGCATCAGAACTGATCCTCTATCAGACCGAGGATGGCCGTACCCGCATCCAGTGTCGGTTTGAGAATGAGACGATTTGGCTTACGCAGGCTCAGATTGCTGAGCTCTTCCAAACCACGCCACAGAATGTGACGATTCACCTTAAGGCGATCTACGCGGACGGCGAACTCACCGAAGTGGCAACTTGTAAGGAATCCTTACAAGTTCGCGATGAGGGTGGACGGCGGGTGACACGCACGCTTCGCCACTACCGTTTGGAAGCCATTCTAGCCGTCGGCCTTCGCGTTCGGAGCCAGAGAGGAACTCAGTTCCGGCAGTGGGCCATCGCCCGCTTGGGTGAATACCTGGTGAAGGGCTTCACCATGGATGACGAGAGGCTCAAAAACCCGCCTGGTAAGGGCGAGACAGACTACTTCGATGAGCTGCTCGAGCGAATCCGCGACATACGTTCGTCGGAACGCCGCTTCTATCAAAAGGTTCTCGACATCTATGCAACCAGCGTCGATTACATTCCCGATTCGGAGCAGTCACAGCAGTTCTTTGCCGCCGTGCAGAACAAGATGCACTGGGCTACCCACGGACGTACCGCTGCAGAAATCATCGTCGCCCGTGCGGATGCAGACCAGCCCTATATGGGGCTTACGACCACCCGCCCCGGAGGCATCATTCGCAAAGATGATGTAAGCGTTGCCAAGAACTACCTCACCGAGGATGAACTACAGGTACTCAATCGTATAGTCACCTTGTACATCGAGTTTGCTGAGCTTCAGGCGTTAGAGCGGAAGCCGATGACAATGCGCGACTGGATTGACAAACTGGATGATTTCCTCAAGATCTCTGGTCGGGCTCTGCTGGATCATGCCGGGACAACCTCTGCCGGGCAGGCTAAGGCCATAGCAGAGGCAGAGTACAGCAAGTATCGTGCGCTGCTCGACGCGGCCCCCCGGGCCGTTGATATGGACTTTGAGAGAGTGGCCAATGCCGTGAATAAACTGCCGGGGACGCGGAAAGCAAAGCGAGGAGCTAGATGAAATCAAACCCCAAGGTGTACCTTGTACGCGCGGGCGGTGACGGCGCGGACGAAGCCTACGCCCTCGACAACGGCGTAGCAATGATTGGCTTCATTGAGTACCCATCGCTAGCAGATGCCAAGGACTACGACGCGGTGGTTGCGCTGGTGAAGGCGGCAATGCCGGACATTAAGCCTCGCGCTGCCTGGAACTACTCCGGGCAGCTCTGGGCATTTGCAATC
>CAIRTT010000556.1 GCA_903881535.1 uncultured Armatimonadota bacterium | reverse complement strand
ATCCTCCTGTCACTGCTTGCATCGCTCAATGGCTCTCAGTGGCAAATGGTGACATCCGAGACCGGCCTCGGCCCCGAGGGGTTGGATGCTGCACAGAAAAAGCAGTTTTACCGCCTGTTCCCAACGATGACTGAGGTCAATTTTAAAAAGGGTACTGGGCCCGCACCGCGCAAGGAGCCTGACTTCGCCAGTGTGATGAGCAAGCTGGCAGGTGGTGAATCACCTGACCCGGCAGCCATCCGTGAGATGATGGGACCAGCGCTACCACAGGAGCAAATCGATAGGCTTCGCCTACGTATCAAGCGTGATTTGACCGTTAATGCCGTCAGCAGCAAAGCAAACAAGGCTGGGGTGGACACTGCGGATGACGATATTGGAGGCATGAATATCGATCCAGGCCTCCCCGAGACCGAATGGGATGCTGAGTCCGTTTGGGTCAAATCCCCTTCGATGAACTTCATCGAGCAGTCCATCGGGATGGCGACAAAAGCCGCAAACAACCGCATCCCAGCCATCCCCAAGAAGACCGATGTTGACTACCAGTCTGGTGCGCTTCAGATGCAGATTTCGCTTACAGGCCTCAAAAATCTGGGTGAGCTGGTCGAGCGTGTAGCAAAGGCAGCGCGTGTACAGCTCGTGTGCGACAAGCGCTTTGCCAGCCTCTCGGTATTGACACGCGGCGACTCCGCAAAATCTGGAGATGTCCTTCAGGCCATCACCCGCGCAATCCACGGGACGGTGCGCAAGCTCGGGGATGGCGATGAGCGGATTTACATCGTCACCGATGACCTCGTCCCGGCAAGCTACCGGATGACGGGTCAAATGGGCGACATGATGCGCCTAATGGCCCCGATGGCCGGAAAGCAAAAAGCATCCGCGACCGAAGGGCGTATCGCCCGGGCAAAGCTGTCCGCGAAGAACCCACTCCCGACAATCCGCAGAGGCTGGGGTGGTAACCTTCCAGAATCACTCTGGCAGGCAGCGGAGTCTGGCAAAGATGACTTCAAAATCCCGCTAACATCCCTCCCAGAGGCCTACCAAAAACAGGCCCGTGAATCCTGGGCTGAGATGCCAAAGGAAGTTCAGGGGACGAAGTTTGCCCCGGATGCTGCACAGGGTCAGATGAATGTTGTCGGAGAAATGTTCGTACCTGCAACGGGTGCATTCTTTGAAGTCGCGAGCATTGATTCGGCAGATCTCCGCCCGGATGCCAATAAAGACATCCCTGTCGAGCCGCTCAAGTGGCCGGAGCGAGACACGATCCGCAGCGTTTACATCGGCCTTCCGCAGGATACAGCAGCAACAACGTTGTTGATTGAAACCGCCACAAAGCGGGGGCTAACGCATATCTTCACCGATGCGCCAGTCTATGGCGACATCACAAAATTGCGCACCTTTGCCGATGCTGTCGCGAAAGCCGGCCTAAAGCTGGTCCCCGTCGTCAGCCCGCTCCACGGCGAAACGGCCGTCCCGAACGCCCCAAGAGATATCGCGCTTACGGGTGAGACGAGCCGCGCATGGGCGAATTCGAAGTTTGCACGTGAGTTGAATGAAACCGTGCCGGGGATGAGCTTTATCATCGACAATATCCGCCGCGCGGATTACATCGTCCCTGAAGCGGTGGACCCATCGGCGGTCGCGACGCGTCTCGAGCTCCTGGCAGGCCTCCCCGGCGTCGCTTGGGTTGCTCTGCACGATCTGTCCGCTCCAGGATATGGCACTGAAAACTCACTTTACGGCGAAAGTGGAACGTGGTCTGGTGGCGGCACGCTTGGCGCACGCACCAGGTTTGTCAAAGCACAACAAATGGACCCAGCGGACATTGTGCAGGATATGGGCTTTGATACGATGCTGTCTGACAGCCTGATTGATCGCAGGTCGTTCAACATTTACGGACTTAGCCGCGCGTGGACAACGGATCTCAAGGGCCGACGCGACACTGTCCTCAACCGCATCGATCTCATTCTCAAGCGTACACAGCTGCCCGTTCCCGTACTCCAGTCGCAACCTGCAACCTTCCAGGGAACGGTTTGGCAGGGCTGGACGGGTGAGGTTTGGAACAACAGCTACGAAATGCCAGAAGACTTTGATCCAACAAAGTCCGATGTCAATTCCATGCCAACCTGGAAAAAGCCGAAGAACCGCAAAAAACCAGCAATCAAGGACACACTTTCGTTTATCCAGCCTGCGGACTTCTTCCAGCGTCAGGGCATGGGGGCGGATGTCAACGATCCTCACCTCCTTCGCCCGGATGAAGAGCGGTTGGCGGCGTGGATTTCTGATCAGCTCGCATCGGATGTGATGGCGGCTTACGACGAAGACCCGACCGATGAGGAGCCCAAGGCAGAGCTGATTGAGCGCAATGGCTTTGTCCTCAACCTAATGGGCGTGAGCACGGCGGATGCCATCGGGTTCCTGCAGCGCCGCGTCGCGGAGCAGACTGTCCCAGTAAAAGCCATCGTCAAGCCAGCAACTGGAACGCCGGAAACGACAACGCCGAAGGAAGCCAAGCCTACCCCATCCCAGGAAAAAGCAGTTTCTGCGCCACAGCCGGTAGTCAAAGCGACAAAGAAACCTGCGCCAGCCACAAAGGGTAAGAAGAAGTAGTACTGGTTCCGTAGCGATGCAGCTCCTCGGGTTTCTGGCGCGCTACTTTGCGTGGGTGCAGCGCGTGTTTCCGTGGGCACCCACCATCTTAGATGGCGTCCTAATGCTGTTTGCGCTTCTCATCACCCCGCGGCGCTTCATCGTGCAGGAACGCCTCTGGAGTCAGATACTCGATATAGCCGGGGTTTCGGAAACATCACACCGCTACGGCGGCCGCGAAGCTGTCCTACAAGGCCGCGAGCTCTGCCACATCCACGGCAATGGCGTGCTGGATTTCATTTTGCCAAATGGCGTGGATATCCCCGATGCTCTTCTCTCTCACATCTATCCACACCATGTCTATCCGGATAGCCGCTGGCGGACGGTTGTCGTAAGCAAATCCATCGACTGTGCGGCGGTGATGACGCTGCTAGACGCCATCCGGGAGCAGCGGAGTCTCCAGCGTCCCCTTACCGACACCGATGCCATCGGCGATACGGTTTAGGTAGTTAAACGACGCACAGATCATGAGCGCCTGCAGGATTCCGCGGTCATCCAAGCCTTGCTCGCGAAGGGGTTCAAGGTCTTCCGGGACGATGCGGCTCGGCGTTTTTGTCACCTTCTCGATGTAGGTTAAAATCGCCAGTTCACGTGGAGACAACCCTGGCGCTGTGCGCCAGTCCCGCCGAATAGCATCCGCAAACCCGCTATCAAAGGTCTCGACACGCAGAAACTCTGCGTGAGACACACTTCAGTAAAAGCAGCTATTGGCCGCACTTGTGACGGT
>CAIRTT010000555.1 GCA_903881535.1 uncultured Armatimonadota bacterium | reverse complement strand
GTTGCCACGCTTGGGGGCGATAAACGCGATAGTTACATCCGCTTGAATGGCACCATCGTAGACATCCGCCGTATCCGAATTGACGCCCGTGGCTATATCGAGTGACACCACTTTCGCTGGGCTGTCATTGGCAAACGTGCACAGAGCGGCGATACTTCCTGCCGGTGCTGATGTCGTTCCGATGCCGAGGAGGGCATCGATGATGACATCGGATGTATTCAAATGTCCCAGCGGAACTTCCCCAAAAGTGTGCGTGATACCGCCGCAGGCTGTCCACGCATTTGCCATTTTAGCGGCATCACCGGATAGCGTTTCCAGTGGCCGGCTGGAGATGACGCTAACGCTCCGGCCTTCGGCGATGAGAAAGCGTGCCGCGACGTAGCCATCCCCGCCGTTACCACCGGGCCCGCACAGCACCACAACCCGTCCATTTGGGAAAATCTGCTGCACCAGCCGCGCAGCAGCCTCCCCGGCAGACTGCATCAAGGACAGCAGCGGCAGGTCCATTTGTGTGCAGGCTGCCTGTTCGATGGCTTTGGCCTCGGCGGCGGTGATAACGGCGAATGGCATCGGTTAAACCGTGAAGGGCTCGCCTGCGCTTGGGACGATGATCCGGACATCCCGTTCCTGATCCGCACACTCCTGTCGGAAGGCTCCGGGTGTTCCGGTGAGGGCGCTGAACGTTGCATAGTGGACCGGTATAATCGTCGTCACGGATGGCAGAAATCCAAGTGCGTAAGCGGCTTCGCGTGGGCCCATCGTGAAGCGGTCGCCAATCGGCAAAAATGCGATTTCTGGCTCGTAGAGATCATTAATGATTTTCATGTCGCCAAAGACATTTGTGTCTCCAGCGAAGTAAATGGTCGGGATGTCTGCGCCACGGAGAATAAATCCTGCGGCTTCACCCATCGGGAGCGTTCCGGCAGGCGTTTCAAATGTCGATGAGTGCACCGCGTTGACCATTGTGATCGATAGCACGCCACCGGCAACCTTAATGGTCCCGCCGCGGTTCATCGCTTCGAGCTTGTCCCACGAAACGCCGAGGTTGCCGTAGTAATCGGTGATTTCAGCGATTGCGACGATGGTGCAGCCGGTGTGCTCCTGCAGCATTTTGGCATCCTGCATATGGTCATTGTGGCCATGGGTGATGCACAAGTAGTCAATCGGTGGGGTGTGCCAGGTCTGGGGACAGGCGGGATTGGACTCTGTAAAGGCATCGAAGAGGATGTTGACTCCACCCGGCGTCGTGATGTGCACCGTTCCATGGCCGAGCCATGTAAATGCGGTTTGACCTTGCGTTGATGCTGGTGTCAATGGCTTTACTGATGCGGTTTCAGCTGTGCTGACAACGGGTTGCGGCTCCACAACAACAGGCGCTGCGGCGACTGCTGGTACGGGCTCGGTCGTTGGAGCCAGAGCAATGTGCACCGGATGCGCGGGCGGTTCTGTGTTCGGGCCATCGGCATCGATGCGCTTGCTCTGACCTAGACCCATTGAGACGCCTACATTTGCAAGCTCATCCGCGACGGCATTAAATCCGCGTCGCACGTGCGTGACTTTCCCTGAGCGGAAGCTGCGCAGCTTTTGGCGAGCGGCGTTGTAGAGGGGGATGAGATCAGGGGCTTTTACGGAATAGGAGCCAGCGATCTGCTTCGCCATAAGCTCCGAGTCGGTGCGGACTTCAACGGTTTCAACACCAAGCTGAGCGGCGATATCGAGGCCACGCAGCAGGGCGGTGTATTCTGCGACATTATTGGTGCAGTCTGGGAGGCGTTCAGCAAATTTTACGGCAGGGACGAGCTCATTGTCGGTGTAGACCGCGACCCCGATACCGGCGCGTCCAGGGTTGCCTTTACTTGCGCCATCCGTGTGTACCAATGCATGCTTTGCCATAGGTGCATTGTATGGTGCGTCAGCGGGATTGCATGATGATGAATGACATCGAAAACAGCGGATTCGTGTAGGATGCCGGTCATGGAATCCAAAGTCATTTTGATTACTGGCGCCGGCAGTGGTGTTGGCCGGGCGACGGCTCTGAAGTTTTTACGGCTGGGCTGGCGGGTTGTGCTCGCGGGCCGGCGACGTGATCCGCTTGTCGAAACGGTTACGCTTTCAGGTTGCGCTGCGGAAATGGCATTTGTTTACTCCGTAGATGTCACCGTTGCTGAGCAAATGACCGCGCTCTTCGATGCAGCTGTCGAGCGGTTTGGGCGTATCGATGTCGTTTTCAACAACGCCGGGATTGTGCGCGGCGGGGCGCCGGATGAGCTTGCTGTGGATGACTGGAACGCAGTCATTTCGGCAAATGTCACGGGGACATTTCTAGGTATCAGGGAGGCATTTCGGGTGTTCAAAGCACAGTCGCCGCTGGGCGGCCGAATCATCAACAATGGCTCGCTCGCGGCGCATACGCCACGGCCAAATGCGATCGCATATACCGCAAGCAAGCACGCGGTTACGGGGATGACAAAGGCGGCATCACTGGATGGCCGAGCGTTTAATATCGCGGTTGGGCAAATCGATATCGGCAATGCCGAGTCGGACATGACAGTGAATATGGATCGGGGCGTGCCGCAACCGGATGGCAGTATTTTGGTCGAACCATTGCTTGCTGCGGAGACGGTTGCGAGTGCGGTGCTGCACATGGCTGAGCTGCCGCTTGAGGCAAATGTGTTGTTTATGTCCATCATGGCGACGAAGATGCCATTTGTCGGGGGCGGCCATGATGTCAAGGATGCGCGGGATTCGCCGGCGCATCAGGGCATCCACCTGCCCTTCTTCGGCATAGTCGGCCTGCGGGGCAGCGCATGTCAGAAC
>CAIRTT010000554.1 GCA_903881535.1 uncultured Armatimonadota bacterium | reverse complement strand
GCCGGCGCTAAAGATGACCATTAGGAAGGCATACTAAAATGAAACGAAACAACGCATTCACATTGATCGAACTGCTGGTTGTGATCGCGATCATCGCTATCCTCGCAGCAATCCTTTTCCCAGTTTTCGCACAGGCCCGCGAATCTGCACGTCAGACCACCTGTCTGTCAAACCTCAAGCAGATCACGCTTGCCGACATGATGTACCTTCAGGACTACGATGACACATTTGTCCCTGTCGGTGGATCCATCGAAAAGGCGTGGGTTGCCGGACAACCTGCAATTGCACAAGGCCGTCTGACAAGCAATGGTGTCAAGGATGTAAACGGATGGTCATTGAACCTGCTTCCTTACATCAAGAGCCGTGACCTCTTCCAGTGCCCTAGTATGGACAAGGTGTTCTCTGGAACCGGCGACTGCGCTGGTGCAAATGGCGTCAAGATGACCAACCACTATGCCTACAACTACTGGCTTGGTGCGGATGACTCCTATCCTTACGGCGACTATGCACGGTCTCCGGATGGTTCTGCAACCTTCCTTTCCCCGATGAACCAGGCCGGTGTTGTCTCGCCAGCCAGCACGATCATGCACTTCCACTCTGGATCCGTTCCACCTTACGGAACATCCTGGGGATGTGTCTACACCACCATCGAGCTCCCTGACTTCTACAACAAGATTCGCCCACGTGTACGCCACAAGAACGGTGACAACCTTTCGTTCGCGGATGGCCACGCCAAGTGGTACGAACTGTCCAAGCAGGACTCGAAAGTACAATCGCAGACCACGGTGATCGATGATCGCCGCCAGATCTGGATGTACCCGTTCTACCCATCCTCCAATGGTGGCTACACACCACAATAAGTTCACATTGACACCTGTGAAACCATCGGCCGGACTTCACAGTGTCGGGTCTGCCAGCTCATTCGAGTTGGCAGACTTTTTCTTTTTTACGACGACTAACTCTAACGTCCGAAAGCTCTCATTCCAACAATCAAACATGTAAATCCGATTTGAATGCCTTGGCACGGATGCCGATGGAGCTTGTAATGAACGCGATTGTAATGAGTGCAGTATTACTTCCGGTGACGGTGGGGATGAGCGGCGGGACTTCCGGTGCTCACGCAGCTGCATCCGGTCTCCAGTCGTTCTCTGGAGCATTGGCGACCAGCAGCCTGCGTTTCCCTATGACGCGCACCGAAGCTGATGCTTACAAACTTTCTAATCCAGCGTGGAAAGCGGAAACACTGCGCTACATCGCGGATGGAATCCACCGGGCACATGCCACAACAACTGGCACCACCGCTGTAGACCTCGACCGCTACGATGCGATCGGCGCTGCGGTCATCACATCGAACACTGCCATCGGGCAGGGCAAAGTCCAGTTCACCGTCAATGTGCCACTCCGTGATATCCACACGATTCGTATCGTCCAGCCAAAGCGCAGCCGCAACTTGTCCATTGAATTGGTAACACAAAGCGGAGCACAGTCGATTCATGTCTGGCGGAAAATGACATCCTCACGGACCAATGACACATTTTCGGCATCGACCGATCGCATCAGCTTTGTCGCTCCCGAAACGGCCAGCGGCGCACGAGTTTTGGCCGAGCTTTTGGCAGACATCATTAGGGATGCGGGCGGTGCTCCCGTAATCAGTTCTGAGTAGGATTTCTTCTATTTGTAGGAAACACAGAGAGCAACCGCATCAGCTTTGTCGCCCCCGAGTCCGCCAGCGGCGCACGGGTTTTGGCTGAGCTCTTGGCTGACATCATCCGGGATGCTGGCGGTGCTCCCAATATCGAAACCATTTGACTTACATGCATACTTGGCTTTGGCATGGGATTGGGTTTGAATTGGAACCACATCGCAGTAGCCAATCAAAGTGAAAAACCCCTTTCCCGTTACTTTCAGGAAAGGGGTTCATTGTTTTTTATCCGGGCTGAACGGTCTGTTTACCAGGCCCGGTCATCCGCATAGTCAGCACGAGTCGGACAAATGGCCTGCTTGCCCTCTGGGCTACGCAACCACTTTGTGTTTATCCACTTTGCATGGCCATCCAGGAAGGTTGCATTCGTACCCTCGCCATGGCGGCCGCTGACAATAGCATAAATCTGAAGCCAGTTGGTTCCACCAGGCTCAATGTAAGGTGCATTGTCTTCGTCGAAGTCGTTGGTGTCGTCATCCTCAGCACCCGAACGAGCATCGGTCATGAAGATTGCATCGCCAGGTCGCTCCCAGGATGGGAGACGCATGTTCGGGTTATCAAGGCCGCCCACACCTGTCCAGCCATAGTTGTGCAGGAGCTCATCGTTGCGGGTGTAGTGACCAAAAATACATGGACGGACGGTTCCACAGCCATTGTCTACAGGGGAGTTTGTGTAGAACTCGCCAACCTCGGATCCGCCTGCGGACCAGTACGCTGGATTGAACAAGCGCTTCTTTGGCTTTGGTGCGGATGACTGTGGACAGACAAAGACATCGATGCTTTTTACATACGGCTCTAAGTCGATATGGAAGTCCCACCACTTGCGGCCGATTGTCTCATCATAGTCCTGCGCATACATCAATGTTGCAGTCCCAAGCTGCTTCATATTGGACAGACAGGCTGCCTGACGCGCTTTAGCACGCGCCTGTGCGAAGACAGGAAATAGAATTGATGCCAGAATCGCAATAATAGCGATGACTACGAGTAACTCGATAAGTGTAAATGCTTTCTTCATCGGAAAATCCTCCAAGAGAGAGTTTCTCCTCCAGCAACTATCACCATGTTGTGACACTGTTATGGTAGGTTTACGATTCTGTTAAGTTTTGCAAAATCACAAAAACACCCACTTAACGAGCTGACTTAAGTGACAACTTGCTTGCCGAATTTCCATCAGACTCCCCGCACCCCCTCATTCCATGCCATAATCTCCGGCATGATGCTGCGTATCAAGGGGCTAAACGGGTTGCCGCTACTTGCCACTGCCATTGCACTTACCCACATTGGATGCACAAACAATCCCTATCCCGCTGGGGAATCCAAACGCAATGTTCACTACCTCAACTTTGGCGAAGATCCAAAGTCGCTGGACCCGACATTCTCGTTTACAACCGTTGAATCGAATGTCCTGGATGTCATCACGCCTAGCTACTTCCGCTATCATTACCTCCAGCAAAACCCCGTTCGGCTCGTCCTAAACCTTGGCACAACGGAACCGACACGCACCCGCACCGCAAATGGCGGCGAGGTCTGGACATTCACCGTCCGTAAAGACCTCCGCTTCTCAAACGATGTCTGCTTTCCAGATTCCAAAGGCCGCGCCATCACCGCCACAGACTTTATCTACGCATGGAAACGCATGGCCGACCCCAAAATTGGCTACCCACTTACGGGCGTCTTCGAAGATAACGTCATCGGGTGGAAAGAGTACGCCGCCGCCTTCAGTCAGGACCGAAAGGGGATGGCTGATCCCAACTATGACAAGCCATTTCCAGGCGTAACCGCCGACCCGAATGACCCGTATACCTTTAGTATCCACCTCAAGCGGCCCTACCCACAGCTCCGCTTCATCATGGCGATGCACCACACGACCCCGCAGGCGCGCGAGGCCGTCGAGCACTACAACGATGAATATGCGCGCCACCCCGTGGGCTGCGGCGCGTACAAGCTAACGTCGTACACCCCCAAACAACGCCTCGTTCTTGAGCGTAATGAAAACGCCTCACCGGACATTTACCCAACCGAAGGTGACCCGGGCGACCGCGAAGCTGGCCTCCTCGCCGATGCAGGCAAGCAGCTCCCGCTCACCGACACCATCGTTTTTGACATGGTTCGCGAGTCGACATCCAGCTGGAACCTCTTCCTCCAAGGCTACCTGGATGAAACAACGCTAAATGCCAACAACTTCCAGCAGGCGATGGCGAGCAATGGCATGCTCTCGCCCAAAATGCAGGAGATGGGCATCTCGCTACGCCGCGCGCAGCAGTCCGCCGTTTACTATGTCCTCTTTAATATGAAGGACCCGCTCTGGGGCGGCTACACCCCCGAAAAGCGCAAGCTCCGCCAATCGGTCAGCCTAGTTCTGGATTCCCAGGAATTCATCGACCTCGCACTCCAAGGTAATGGGACTCCCGCACAGTGGATGCTGCCCGCTGGCCTCTTTGGCTACGATAAAGACTTCAAGCATCCCTATCGTGTCGTCGACATCGAACGCGCGAAAAAGCTGCTCGCCGAAGCCGGCTACCCTGGCGGCAAAGACCCAAAAACGGGCGAACGCCTCGTGATGAATATCGACTGCGCCGCCATCACCGCCGCAGCACGCACGCAATACGGCATCCTCAAACGCCAGATCGAACGCACCGGAATCAAAGTCGAAATTCGCTCTACACCAGGCAGTATCTTCCGCGACAAGCTCATTAAAGGCGAGCATCAAAGCATCCTCTACGGGTGGTTTGCAGACTATCCCGACCCTGAGAACTTCGTCTTCCTGCTCTATGGCCTAAATGCCGGCCCCGGAAAACCTAACTACGCCTTTTACCAGAATCCAGAGTACGACAAGCTGTTCGAAAAAGTCCGCGACATGGATGACTCCCCGGAACGCCTGACCCTGCTCAATCAAATGCGCGATATGGCGATCGAAGACTCGGCGTGGATTCCGTTCTACCATCCGGAAGTCGTGACGATGTCACATGCGTGGGTGGCGAACACAAAGGTGCATCCGATTGCACGGGATGTCTTGCTTTACCGCAAAATAGACAATGCGCTGCGTGCAACAAGGCAGGCTGAGTGGAACAAACCCGTTTGGTGGCCGCTGATCGCATTTGCTGGACTTGCCATGGCTGGCATCATTCCCGGTGTCATCGTCGTAAAACGGCGCGTTAACCGCAAGCTGCGCGCGGGTGGAGGAGCTTCCTGATGCTACGTTTTGTCCTCCGGCGCCTCCTCCAGGCCATCCCCACACTCCTCGGCGTCCTTACGCTCACGTGGTTTCTCTTCTTCGGAACCGCAAGCGCCGAGTCCATCGCGCGGCGAAACCTCTCGAGTAAAGACCCAACGCCCGCGCAGGTCCAAGGCTGGATCAAAGAGCACGGCTACGACCAGCCGCCCGCCGTTCAGCTCCGCAAAGCGACGGTTGACATGTTGATGTTCAAGTTTGGCAAGTCGGATGCGACCAAAGAAGACATCTGGATGCGCATCCGGCAGGGGGCCGGCCCAAGCATTATGGTGTCATCCACCATTTTCATCGGGACTGTCCTCGGTGCGATCCTCGTCGCCGTGCTTGCTGCAGCTTTCCGTGGCACGTACATCGACAAAACGACGACCATTTTGTGCGTCATCATGATGTCGGTTGTCTACACGGTCTACGTCATCGGGG
>CAIRTT010000553.1 GCA_903881535.1 uncultured Armatimonadota bacterium | reverse complement strand
TCTTGGCACCCTGATTAAACTAGGAATCGCCTGATCACTAACTTCATCTGCTAAG
This sequence comes from uncultured Armatimonadota bacterium, assembly GCA_903881535.1. Classification (GTDB taxonomy): domain Bacteria; phylum Armatimonadota; class Armatimonadia; order Armatimonadales; family Armatimonadaceae; genus CAIRTT01. The sequence goes on along the minus strand of CAIRTT010000553.1, from coordinate 5,182 downwards.
ATGACCCGGTGCTGTGGGAATCTGCAGCGCCAAACCCGTCCGCCAGACCAGTGGGAAACCATTGGTGTGGGGAAGCCCGTGTAAATCGGGCGCTGTCGCGCAACGGTAAGTCGCTGAGGTCACTCAGCGGCAAAGTCCGGTCACCAGCGGTCGGGAAATTCACGCGGTCTGCGCCGTACAGACCAGAAGGACCCGGTTTGACACTCTCCGTACACAACTACGGAGCACATAGGCGTGGTTTCACGCTGATGGAGCTCCTCGTCGTCATCGGGATTATTGCGATTCTCGCCGCAATCCTCTTCCCCGTTTTCGCCAGCGCTCGGGAAGCTGCGCGCCGAACCGCATGCCTCTCAAACACCAAACAGCTTGGGCTTGCGGCGCTGCTCTACGCTCAGGACTTCGATGAACGTCTCCCGCTGTTCACCTGGGACTACAGCACCTACTGGTCGATCGCCTGGAGCCCGGAGAACAACCGCTGGCAACGTGAGGGGGCTATTCTGTTTCCCTACACAAAGTCAAATGGGATTCAGTCCTGCCCTTCGTACACCACCAAGGGGCACCTCGGTGGCATCGGGTATGGCTACAATGAGCGGCTCGCCGGCACAAACTACGCACCGCCAAGCTACATCCTGCTTGAACCCGCAGCCCTCGGGGAAATCACACAGCCGGCATCGACAATTCTCTTTGGTGATGCGGCAAACCGCGCAGACCCGGGCGCAACATCCCCGCGGGATATCCGCTGGGCCACGACAAAAGCATCGGATGTCAATATGCTTCAGCCGCCGTCTAGCTGGTGCTACCCCGGCTACGGCTGCACCGCGAGTGCTGATTTTCGGCATCAGGAACGGATGACCTATGTCGCCGCCGATGGCCACGCAGCCAATATCCAGCGTGATGCCTTCACGAAAATCCTTCCGGCGGCTGAACAAGACTTGGATGCCGGACGCCTCTATGTCGGTGACCGGATGATGGAGCGGTAGGATATTCCCATGAATCACGAAGCTAAACTTCAGGACATTAAGGACCGGACGCTGCTCCGTGTCCGCCAGCGCATCTGTCTCCTCGCGTCCCACGACCCCGTCTCCGCCGCGGGTGAGCTCAATGACTGGCTGCCATTTCTTGGATGCCAGTTTGATCCGGCTGTTCAAAGCAGTGCATCCGCTCTCGATGCGCTGACTGACTACAACCCAGAGGTGATTATTGTCGTTTCGGACAATATGGATGCCGACCATGACCGTCTCGCACGCTTCAATGGATTTGTTGGCACTGCCGCAGAGAAAATGGGCGATATTTATGTCGCCGATCGCAAGACGATTCTCGATAATCCCTTTGTCCTCGCGACCATCATCCACCCAGAAGTCTTCACCACGATGCTTCCATCCAACTCGGTGCGGATCGTGATCCCCGCCGGCCCGGATGAAGATGATGAAGACGACGATGAAGATGAAGATGAAGATGAAGATGACACGGATGACGAAGCGTCTGATGACGAAGCCGCTGAGGGCTCAGAGGCCTGATGTCGGTTCGCATCGTGGATGACCTCGGACGTGAAATCGTGTTGCCGCGCTACGCGCGGCGCATCATTTCGCTTGCACCAAGCGTTACGGAACACATCCACGATGCAGGAGCCGGGAAGGCCCTCGTTGGCATCACCGCCTACTGCGACTATCCACCCGTCGTGCAAAGCCTCCCGCGCGCCGGGGATTTCACCCGTCCGAGTTATGAGCGGATGGTCGCGCTCAAGCCTGATTTGTTGATTGTTGAGAGCGGAACGATTACCCGGGATGCGGCCGAAACGCTTTCCAAGCGCCTTGGCGTGCCAGTTTACGTGATGCTCTCCGCAAGCTTTGCGGCGATTGGTAAGCACATTGAAGCGGTTGGTACGCTCACCGGAATCCGCAGTGGTATCGCATCTGCTCAGCATCGTATCCGGGAGACACTTGCGACCGTAAAACGTATCCAAGCAGCAGGGAAAACGGGGCCGAAAGTCCTGATGGTTATCAGTGAGACGCCGCTCTTCGTGGCGGGCCCGGATGGCTACCTTGGCGACATCATCAAGCTTGCGGGTGGACGCAACGTTATCAAAGCGGGTGCCTTTCCGCAGGTGACTCCTGAGGCGGTGATGCTTCTCGACCCCGATATTGTTCTCGTGGGCGCGGATACAAATGGTCGTCCCTATCCGCTCACTGGGCCTCTCCGTGCTCTGCGCGCCGCACGGGAAAATCGCATCCACTGTATCCCCGGCGGAAACCTCGGACGCCCCACGCTTCGGACATCGGCTGGAGTGATCGAGCTCACCAGAGTCCTCCACAAAGCCAAGTAATAACAGGCAAGCCAAACCGTTTCCGTCCGCATTGATTAACAAATGTGCGGGATGTCCTTAATCGGTGATAAGTAGATGCATGCGCATCCCAAACATTTTGGCCCTCACTGGCGCCATTGCCATTTCTGTATCCGCTGTCACACCGGCCGCAGCACAGTCATTCAAGGATCAGTACCGCAAGGTCGAGTACAACATCCCGATGCGCGATGGCCGTACCCTCTACACGTCGCTCTACATCCCGCGCAAGCCACAACCGGGCAAGCTTCCTATCCTGCTTGAGCGAACACCGTACGGCGCTGGTCCGTATGGCCCTGATGCCTATCGTGGGGGTATCCGTGGCTCCAAAAAGCTACACAATGGCGGCTACATCTTCGCGTTTCAGGATGTGCGCGGTCAAAACGTATCGCAGGGAGACTTTGCAAACATCCGCCCGCAGCTGCAAATCAAGACCGGCCCGCACGATGTCGATGAGAGCACAGACACCTACGACACAGTTGATTACCTCATCAAAAATGTTCCAGATAATAATGCACGCGTCGGCCTCTGGGGCATTTCGTACCCCGGCTTTTACGCGGGAATCGGTGCCATCAATACCCACCCGGCGCTAAAGGCGGTTTCACCGCAGGCGCCTGTGTCGAACTGGTACATCGGGGATGATTTTCATCACAACGGTGCCCTCATGCTCATGGATGCGGTTCGCTTCGCAACCTTTGGCGAGACGACCAACAGCGGCGCTGGCTTTGGGTTTACGCTGCCCGGCAACGATGATGCGTACGCCAACTTCATGGCTCTTGGCACACTGAGCATGATCACCAACCGCTTCTTCACCAAAACGGATGGCCTGTGGAAGGACTTTGTCAATCACCCTGACTACGATGATTTCTGGCAGGCACGCGCACTTCCCGAGCAAATGAAGAATGTCAAGTGCGCGGTTCTCACGGTGGGTGGTTGGTACGATGCCGAAGACTGCTGGGGAGCCCTCAATCTCTACAAGGTCACCGAAAAACAGAATAAAGGCATTGTGAATGCCATCGTGATGGGGCCTTGGACCCACGGGATGTGGGCAGGTCGGGATGGCTCCCGCCTCGGGGATGCGAGCTTTGGCTCCGACACAAGCGCGCTATTCCAGGATGAAATCGAGGCGCCATTTTTTGATCGCTTCCTGCGTGCCGCGAGTGCCGCACCGGTTGCCGAAGCCAAAATGTTTGAGACCGGCGGAAACCAATGGCGGATGTTTACGCAGTGGCCTCCCGCCGAAGCAAAGCCAGCGGTCTGGCATCTGACGGGAGACAAAAAGGTCTCGATGACATCCGCTGGGCCGCCGGCGACGCTGCGCTATGTCAGCGATCCTGCAAACCCTGTCCCACACGAAGGTGGCGTGATCAAGACGCGTACGGTGACCTATCCGGTTGAAGATCAACGCTTTGCAACAACGCGCCCGGATGTGTTGACATTTGTATCCGATGTCCTTACCGAGGATGTGACAATCGCAGGTCCGGTGGATGTCGAAGCATTTGTGACCGTGGACAGCACGGATATCGATGTCGTAGCAAAGCTGATTGATGTCTATCCATCCGATGCGCCTGGTGCGGATGCGGGCGATTACCGTCTGGTTCGCGGGGATGTGATGCGTGCGCGCTACCGAAACAGCTTTAGCAACCCGGGGCCGCTGGTTCCCGGGCAGAAGGCGCGCGTGCCGTTCTCGATGCCGGATGTTCTTCACCGCTTCAAAAAAGGTCACCGAATTGCGGTTCAGGTACAGAGCAGCTGGTTCCCGCTCGTCGACCGAAATCCGCAGAAGTTTGTTAACATTTACAAGGCATCCCCGAGTGACTTTGTAAAGGCAAATGTCGGTCTGCACGTCGGCGGTGGTGATGGGACGGCGATAAAGGTCCGCGTCCTCTCGAAGTGACAAACATGCTTGAAATGCTCTCTCAAATCCGCTCGCAGATGCTAGCCTCGCGTGTGGCATCTGCGGTTGAGCACGATATCGCGGGATGTTTTCAGGTGTTTACCGCACCCGATAACACCCGTGTCTGGGAGAATATGGCGCTCACATCGGTGGAGCTTCCATCGGATGTAAACACGCTGCGAAGTGATATCGCGGCCATGGAAGCCAGCTTTGCAACCCGTGGCCGCGCATCGCGTCTTGAAGTGGTTCACCAAGCGGCGGATGGCCTTATCCCGTTGCTCGAAGAGCTGGGCTGGAGCACCGAAGGTGTTTATGCGGTGTATGGATGCCAGCCGGATTCGGCTCCCGTGCTTGCAAGCAGTGCGGATATCCAAACTGTGGCTATCTTAGATGATGCTCCTGCAAGCGCGGTTCAGGCCATGATGCAAATTGGCGAGCGGGCATTTGAAAATCCGGATGCACCTCTGCCAACGCTGGAGGCTGCTGCGTCTGCGCAGCTTCGCTGGCGCGGGATGCCGAAGGTGATGGCGTATATCGATGGTGTCGTAGTCGGCTCGGGGATGCTAACGCTTCCTGTTAATGGCTGCTCAGAGCTCGCTGGTATTTGTACGCTGCAAGACTATCGTGGGCGTGGGGTTGCGACGCAGGTCGTGGCGCATTTGCTCCGGATTGCGCAGAGCTGTGGGATTACTCTTGCTTATCTCACGGCAGCGGATGATGCGGCCGCGCGGATAAACATGCGAGCCGGGTTTGCGGCGACGGGGCTGCTTCAGACGAATATTGGTAAGCCAGCAAGGGTGGATTAGTGCTCAGGTTGGTGATGCTAGATCACACCAATTATGGCCATCCTCGTAATTTTACGTGGTTGAGAACCCTGAGTTAACTGCGGTAAACTTTGGGTAATGTTTACCATAGTTAAATCTCATTTTGGAAGTTCTCAGCGATCC
>CAIRTT010000552.1 GCA_903881535.1 uncultured Armatimonadota bacterium | reverse complement strand
TCCATGGACCGCGTCCGCTATATGTTTGAGAGCCTCACAGACCACCGGGATGCTTATGCGCGAAGGCATTGCCAGCTTGTTTTACGTCATGGAACTCCACATGAAGAGCTGGTTCGCCTTTGCCGCGAGACTGGCGCGACGCAGATTTATTTCCATGAGGATACAGACCGAAAGTATGGCCGCGAGCGCGACGATGCGCTTGCGGAGAGAATCGGTAGTGCTGCGGAGTGTTTCCCGATTGGCGACAACGGCGTTTTCACTGGCAGTGGCTCGCGTGTCGGCTGGCCGGGGCGCTGGGAGAAGCGGATGCGAGAGCCGATTTGCCATCCGCCAGATGTTATCCAATCGGTTACCGGTATCGAGTCGCTACCTATATATAGGCAGGAGGACCTTGGGCTTGCATCCGGTTCGGCGACGCACGCGACGCCCGGGGGTGAGCGCTGGGCGCGGCGGCGTCTTGATACGTGGAGCAAGGGCGAAACGGTCCACGGAGGGGTCGGTGCGTATGGGCGGAATGTCAGCCGTCCCTACTTTTGTGAGCGCGGGGCGACGAGCCGGCTTAGTGCACCGCTGAGCTTTGGGTGTATTTCGCTGCGGACCGTGGTGCAGGCGAGCTGGAAGATGCAGGAGGCGAACCCCGGGTGCAAGGGCCGTACGCATTGGCATTCGCGGCTGGTTTGGCACGACCATTTTACGCAGAAGCTGCGCGATTTCCCGGATGCGCAATACGAAAACATCAACCCTGTCTACGATGCTATTCGACAGGAGTTAGATGCGGAGATGTTTGCGCGCTGGACAGAGGGACAGACGGGTTTCCCGATGGTGGATGCCTGTATGCGGGCGCTTAAGCAGACGGGATTTTTGAATTTCCGGATGCGGGCGATGGTCGCGAGTTTTCTAACATATCTGCTTTGGCAGCCGTGGCAGCCGGGTGCGGAGTGGTTTCAGCGTTGTCTGATTGACTTTGACACGGGAATTAATCATCAGCAGTGGCAGATGCAGGCGGGGACGGTCGGCTGGCATGCAAACCGGTTCTACGATCCGGTGTTGCAGGCAGAAAAGTTCGACCCGGAGGGTTTGTTTATCGACAAGTATGTCCCGGAGCTGCGTGGCATCCCGATGCCACAGAAGGCGGCTCCGTGGCGGATGTCGGCGAGTGACATCGCGAAGTCCGGGGTAGTGCTTGGTGTGGATTACCCATTGCCGATGATTGATCGGAATGCGGCGGTGCGCCGGGCACGTCGGGAGTTTTCGAAGATTTCCAACGATGCGTGGGCGTATCTCCAGACTCCAGATGGCATTAAGCGGGCGAGTGGAGCGAAAGGTCATCCCCCACCCGCGCGGATTTCAAAGGAAGAGAAAGCGGGCGTCAAGCAGCTGACGATGGAGATGTAGGTGGGAGCCTATCGGCATTTTCAGTAGAGATGCGATGTAATGAAAATCAGGCGGACTATCTCACTTTTGGAGTCTGCCAATGCTTGAAAATTCATCCGTCGCTCAGTCCTTTTACCGCAAGGGTTGGGTCCAAGGTTTTCGACAAAGTTTTATTGCTTCATACCTTGAACAATCAGACCATATAACCGCTGAAATCCTTTATCACCTTGCCAGCATAATCGATCAAACAACGCTTGCATCTTACGGACAGTCCTTTATTGGACCAATTTCCAAAGAGAACCAAGAGCGGATCGATTCCGCATCGAAGGAACAGCTTGCAATATGGGTAACAGGTCTCCACAGTGCAAGCAGCTGGGATGAAATATTCTTGATAATCCCTCGTGTCGGAAATGCTCTGCCAGGTAAACGGTACCTAACTGGCCGGTTATAGGCCGTGTATGCCAAACACACACGACTACATCCAAGCTCTAACTCGAATCAAACCCGTGCCGGCTTGCGGTTTAATGAAAATCAGGCGGGATACATTGTTGGGAGGGATTTACCATTGTTAGAACAGTCTAGCGTAGCCCAGTACTTTCTCCGCCGAGGGCATGAGAAGGGCCTTGACGAGGGCCAAGTCAAATTATTCGTTAC
>CAIRTT010000551.1 GCA_903881535.1 uncultured Armatimonadota bacterium | reverse complement strand
CGCCGTCCTTCGTTCGGTTCCGTGGTGGGTGATGGGAGGCGAATGTCAAACACGGTCCACCCGTTGCGCCCGCTCATCCAGTCGATCGCAGCACGGTCGCCTAGGATGTTGTAGAGGTCGGCGCGATAGATACAAAGCAATCGAGCCACTCGGATATTGTGTGGATTACAGTAAGACGCCATTGACCGTTACGCATCCACATCAGCAAAACGTTCAGTTATCTACATTTGTGATGTCATCGTCACCCATTGTTGCCTTTGGTAACCCTGAATGTGGGGAAGTACGCGTCTCACCAGAGGCTAAAGTCATTACGGTCTGCAGGCCAGGTGATAATGACTACTTTGAGATCTGTTTAAGTTGTGGACGAATGTCAGGCACTCCAGGACTCGGTAAGCTGACAGAAAACCACAAGAAGCTTCGTAGTCTACGGGATTGTGAGAACCCGAGGATCTGGCGAGAGAGAAAGAATGTTGTACTAAGCGCTAAGTACAATTCATCGGCTGTAGAATTTCGACTAGCAAAGACTGGTACGTTCCTGTCTAAGGGGGCGAGCGATACTGTGGTAGCTCGAACGATAGGTACTGCTCTGGTCCTTGCTATGGCTGATCTTCTGGGAGTTGATCGTAGGGAACTTCGATTTACATGTACTAGAGGAAATAGGACATCTATTGTACTTTTTGACGATGGTGCTACTGGCTATGTGTCAACTTTTCGTGAGCATGATCAACTGGTCGCATTATTCAAGTTAGCTCAGGAAAAATTACGCTGTCCTGCAGAGTGTGATAAATCCTGTAGCCATTGTCTCATTGACTTCAGTAATCGGTGGGAATCTTCACAGCTTGACAGAAAACTTGCTTTGAATTGGATAGATGAGCAATGGTTAACAGCTTTTGAGAGTGTAAATCCTGCCACGTTTGGCTCGTCCCAACAGTCGCTTACCGAACTTTCGACCCCATTAATCTCTAGTGCTATCCAAAGAGCGACGAGAGTTGTTCGTTTATTTGGCAATATTTCTACGCGTGGTGGCGATCTAATAGCTTCTAGTATTCCTTCCATTACTCTTGACATCCTAAAGCAGAACGTCCCTGTTGAAGTGCTTTTTGATGCTGATCCTCGATCACTAGAACGTAGTGATCAACGGCGTTTATCCAGCTTGCTAGAGACATTTTCTGGCGCAATTCGTGTTGGATTTCATGGTCCAGTTGAAACCGATTTTGCCTGTGTCGTCGCTGAGGTTCATAAAGTTGACACGCTCATTGAACAATACTCCGTTAGTAGCACTGCTTACGCGGTTGTAGATGAAGCATGGGGAGTCTCAACTGAAATCATCCTAGCTCGAACGGCAGCCAGTTTTGTCGAAGATGATGAAATCACGTGGGTCAGTGACTTTGGAGACCTATACGAAACGAAATCCAATGTGAGTATGTTCCGAGTCACGAATGAATCAAGGACCCCACAGGGCATAGCAAAGTCACTCATTGAAAATGTCATTGGCTCTATGAAGTCTGTCGAAGAGCTACTCCAGACGCAGCGTATTGTCAAGTTGCAGTATTCGGATCGCTACATCAGGACTTCGATGGTGGCGGCAATATTGGTCGAAATTCATAAGGTGTTCAATAATTATAGCCCCGACGTGGTGCTGGATATCATCACGCTGCCGACTCAGTGTAAACAAGAATCTGATTTTGAGTTTATGAGTGACTTAGAGCGCGACACGTACATTAACAAACTCTGGCAAATTCACTCACTAGCTGTCAACTTAGAAGTTAATTCCAGTCCACAACATGAACGATTCTTTACCATTGTGTTTAGTACTGGAGAAAAAGTAACAGTTCTTCTGGACAACGGTTTGAGCTATTGGTGTTATATCGACAATAATGCACGCTTTATTAGAATCCCAGAGGATCCAAGCGCAAAAATGTCTACAGAAACTACTATTAGGGCTAAATATCCGTCGATGCCGGTATTTGTAGTCATCGAATGATTATGTGAAACACGTTACTTTCTTAATGGAATCGATTTGAACCATGAACACCCCCATCTACATCGGAGTAACAGACACCGATTGGTACCGTTTTCACCTCAACGCGTGCTCGACTGAAGTCAACTTCTGGAGGCCAGGTGGTGGCTCGTTCAAGGTGTTGGATTATGGTCAGCCGTTTGTATTCAAGTTGAAAAGCCCGGTGAACAAAATTGTAGGATTCGGCTTCTTTGCCGGTTATCATCGGCTTCCCGTGTCGATGGCTTGGTATGTGTTCGGCAAAGGGAATGGAACTCCCGATGTTGCAGCATTACGAAGTCGGTTGTCACTCATGGCTGACCGCAACAACATTGGTGCTGTGTCCGCCCAAGCAGATCCTGAGATTGGTTGTATTGCCTTGTCAGATTGCGTCTTCCTTCCCGAGCAGCTTGCTTTGGATGCTCCATCCGATTGGAAGCCAAACATCGTAAGTGGGAAGACTTACGGCTCCGACCAGGGTTTCAATGAAGTCATGTGGCATTGGATACGGGTAAACAGGCCAGAGGCTGACATGGTGCGTGATCCGATCGACATCACTGAGCCAGACTCTGATGTCGTTCCTGCTCAATTTGGAAATGCGTACCTGACACGCGGCAGGCTGGGGCAATCCGGCTTCCGGTTGCAGATACTCAAGAACTACGAAAACACGTGTGTCTTTACCGGTGAACACACCTTGCCTGTGTTACAGGCAGCACACATTAAACCGGTGAGTACATTCCGTAACAATGCCGTTACCAATGGGGTTCTGCTTCGAGCCGATGTTCACATCCTTTACGACCAAGGCCTAGTCGGTATCGATCAGGACTACAAGCTACGGGTAAGCCCCGCCATCCGAGAACAATATCTCAATGGCGTCAACTATTACGCACATGATGGACAGCCTGTTAGAAAGCTCCCTGAGATTCCATCGCATCGTCCAAACCGAGAGCATCTGGCGTGGCATATGGAGAATGTGTTTGTCCGGTAGTCGATGTCAACGATTAGCCAGCGTCTATCCAATCTGCTCTAGCCACATGCAAGCTTCCTTTTATTGGAAGCAACGTACTAGGTTCCTTCAATACATGGCATGCTCTGGTTTGATATTGTGAAGTTCGAACAATAGCATTGGATGGCTTCATGAAAAAGACGCGGACTCATTGTCCGAATTGTGACTCGCAGTACGAATATCGGGCACGAGAATGCGGTCAATGTGGTCGGAAACGAGACCAGATTGACCTTGATGACAAAAAAATCAATCAAGGAAATGATTTAGAATCGCAGAGTACTCAAATTAGTACTGGTGTTCGAATCCGTTCTTCGCAGAAAACTAACTTGAATCGTGTAGCAGCTCCGATTGAATTATCGAATTCTGTTCATCCTGCTACACAAACATCTGGCGTGCCGGTGTCTGTCAAACCGGGAGTGACGTATCGTACGCGATTATCAAAAAGCACGGAAAAGCGTTCGAAATTCAGCGGTTATCTGATTGGGGCAATCGGATCAATATGTTTGTTACTCTACATGATTGTCCTCCTTCGTAACATTTACGATGTAACAAAACCTTCATCCAAGGTGAATCTGACAACACCGACTATGCCGATTGCAACGAATACACAGCAATCCGAAGGAGATGTTGATCCAGAGCACATTCGATACATGAGAGCCAAGAAAGCAAAGGACCTGAAGGAGGCTGCAGCTTATACACAAGTTTTGGCTGAAAAAGCTGCTGAGGCTAAGCGCCTAGAAGAAGAGCGGCTCGAATACGAACGGTCTCAAAGAATCATCCAGGCACAGTGGCAACAATACCAACGTTCCCTGCAACTTTATCAAGTAGTTGGCAGTGGAGGGGTAAATGTCGGACCACGTGGCGGTACATATACGTACACAAAAAGTGGAAAGAAGCGTTATCTGTCATCAAGCAGTTCCTCGTCCGGCAGTTCGCGGAGGCGAAGTAAACGTAGATAATCTGGAGTTTCTGAAACCTAGTTCATCCTAAAACCCCGACTCCGCCTTCTATTTTTTCTCGAGCCGGACGAAATTGTCTGCCAATATCTAGTCTAGGTCACGAGAGCCATGAATGTTTGTGCGAGTATATGACGTCGTGGAAATTGATAAACAGAAAAATCTAAGTTGGATGCGGCCGATAAGTATGAATATGTATGCTTGTTTATCGTTCTAACAATATAAGACTGGATTTGGCTT
>CAIRTT010000550.1 GCA_903881535.1 uncultured Armatimonadota bacterium | reverse complement strand
TATTCCAGATTCAGTTAAGAATATTGCTGAGCAAATGGGAATCGCCATTGAGGATTGTCAGTTGATTCTTGACCGTGAGCTGACTGCTACGGGAAAGAACACTGCACGGGCCAATGGAGTACTCATTACTGTCTCAAATCTTAAGCAGTTGACATCGGCACTCGTCGTGAACTCTGGTCAACATGATCAGCAGCGACTTCTCGAAGCCACACGTCAAATGCAATGGTTTGATAATTCATCACCAGAACTCCGAGTCGCGCGGAAAGTCGTTCAAGATACGTATTCGCATTGGCAACGGTGTGAAATGGCATTGCAAAAAGTTGTTAATGGAGCCCGTGAACGCGCTCGGGAAGTGGATTTACTTGCCTATCAGGTACAGGAAATCAGTGATGCGTCAGTAATCCCTGGTGAAGATGTAACGTTAGACGAACAACTTTTGCTGGCATCCAATGCGGATAAACGCAGATCACTCGCCAGTAGTATTGGTACTGAACTTGCGAAGTCACAGCTCTTTTCCTGTATAAGAGATGCCGAACGCTTAGCTCTATTGGATTCAAATTTGGGCCACTTGCCTGAGGCAATCAACGGCATTGTTGTGACCGTTGAAGACCTTTCTGGAGATCTGACCAGGTATGCGTCATCAATCGATGTTGATGAACAGCAATTGGTAACTCTCGATAATCGCCGACAAGTGATTAAGGATCTTTTGCGAAAGTATGGTCAGACAATCGATGACATTCTCGCTTATCAGGAAGAGTCATCAAGTCGTTTGAACCAGTTGGCTATGATCTCAGAATCTCAAGCCGAGCTTGAGCAGGCACTTGAAGATGCATGGATTGCCTACAGCACGGCAGCTAAAGCGCTCTCAGATGCACGAAGAGCTTCGCGTCCAGCATTTTGTGGGCGTATCGAAGGTTATCTTCACCGATTGGCAATGCCGCATGCTTCGTTCGACTTATCGTTGACGGAGTGCGATGCATCATCGTCTGGAAATGAAACAGTGCAGTTCCTGTTTGCTCCGAATCCTGGCCAACCAGCTAAGCCGCTTGGCCGCATTGCATCTGGCGGTGAAATGTCTCGTGTCCTGTTAGCATTGACCGCTGAGCTTGCATCGGTTGATGACACTCCTGTCTATGTATTTGACGAGATAGATGCTGGCATTGGTGGTAAAACCGCGCATTCGGTCGCCGCAACGCTAGGTGACTTGTCGCGGTATGGCCAGGTACTTTGTATCTCTCACCTTCCGGTAGTCGCTGCTGCTGCATCGCAGCAGTTCGTGATTGAGAAAACCGTAGCTGATGGTCAAACCAAAGTAACGATCACGGACATCAGAGGTGAGATGCGAGTCAATGAAATGGCCAGAATGCTATCTGGTAACACAGATGCAATCTCACTGGAAAGTGCGCGTCAGCTTTTAGGGAAAAAGTAAGTCCGCCCGACAGGATTCGAACCTGTGACCTTTGGCTTCGGAGGCCAACGCTCTAATCCACTGAGCTACGGGCGGCAACTTTTTATTGTAGTGTGCACCGACGTAGCATGCCACGTCGGCGAAGTGCACTTATCTAGATTCTATAATGCTTTTCATGTTCATCCAGCACAGGGATGTTCATTCCATACTTTTCGGCCCAGTCAACCGTGTCGCTCCAGCGTTGCCGACGTGCATTATCGGTCGCATTTGGTGAAAGCATATGTGGCGGTTCTGGAACATCATCCTTTTCAGGATGAGCATTCCATTGCTCCACCAACTTATCGAAGATGTCAGACCATTTCCACACCATCGGGCAAATGAAGTCCTCGTCCATGTTATTGTCCCCCATTGGGACAATAACATTTATTCAGCATAGAGTGTCAAGGAAAAAGAATTAGCTGCTAGCGCGGTTTCCTTCGACGATGATGCCGCCAAAGACTGTATGTGAGCTTGTGACGGTAACTCCTTCGCCAACGATACAGTTTTCCAACGTGGTTCCGCTCTTTATGATCGCTCCATCCCACAAAATGGAATTACGGACAGTTGCTCCTGCCTCAATAATCGCGCGATGACCAACAACTGTATGATCATCTATTGTTCCATCAACAACTGCCCCTGCACAAACGATGCAATCGCCGACTCGAATCGCGCCTGTTGGAAGCTCCGAGTGAACAAGGCCATCAATAACATCCCGCTGTGCCTGTCGATAAACAGCGACGTTTCCGACATCCATCCAATATCGCGTTGTCTCCATGGCGGCAACCCGAAGGCCTTTTGCTAACAGATCCGGAAGCACATTGTTTCCAACACCGTAAAATTGGCCTTCAGGAATATGCTTGAAAACTTCAGGGCTGAAGACATACATACCGGTGTTAGCCAAGTTACTAAATGCTTCCTCGGGTTTTGGCTTTTCCTGGAAACGTTGAACCAAGCCATCCTCACCCACAACGGCAATCCCAAATTGGCTTGTATCTGCAACACGCTTAACCGGCATGGTAGCTACTGCATCGTGATCGATATGAAATTGGACTAACGCTTCGAGGTCAATATCAGTAAGGTCATCACCACCGATGACTAAAAATGGTTCATTGGAACCATCATCGAAGAACGACTGTACCCGTTTTAGGCCACCGGCATCTCCACAAAGCTCTGTTTCAATGGCTATTGTTACGTTGATTCCGTAGGCTGAGCCATCGCCGATTTTCTCGGCAAGAACGTTATTTAGGTACTGAGCATTTACGATTACGTCACGTATGCCAATCTGCCTCAAGTGGTCGAGGATATGGCCAAGCACAGGTTTTCCCACTACTGGCACCATTGGCTTTGGAACGGACCTTGTAAGTGGGTCCAAACGACTTCCGAGGCCAGCGCCTAGTACCATTGCCTTCATAATTAACTCCAGAATTTGCGGATCTTGTCAGCGACAACTGCACAATCCCCCTGATGTAAATCGGGATGAACTGGTATCGACAAGACTTCCGCACAAGCCGCTTCCGAAAATGGAAACTGCCCGACTCGTCCAGAAACAATATCGGCATATGCTGGAGCTAAATGAAGTGCAACCGGATAGAAAACCCCAGACATAATTCCGTGATCCATCAGATACTGCTTCAAGGCATCCCTTTGGCCGTTCATTACCGATATCGTGAACTGATGGTACGTATGATAGTTTCCAAGGAGAGTTGCTGGAAGTCTAAT
>CAIRTT010000549.1 GCA_903881535.1 uncultured Armatimonadota bacterium | reverse complement strand
TTCCCCGCTCACGGCACATGCTGAATTTGATGGCAATCCTGTGTTCTCTCCGGATGGTAAGTGGATCGCATTTTCATCCAATCGTAATGGTAACAGCGACATATTCATCGTTCCGAGCACGGGAGGCACTCCGCGCAGAGTCACAAAGTCGCCTGCATCCGAGGTCCCAACCGACTGGACCCCTGACAGTAAATCCATTTACTTCTCAGCAAACCGGGAATCCAATGTCCCGGGCATTTACACCGTCAATGTAGATTCACTCAAAGTTCAGCGCATTGTTGAGGACTTCAAGCGTATCGGTGGCGCGGCTCCACTGGCCGGAGGCAAGCAGGTTGTCTACACTCGGGATGGCTTTCCGTGGACGCGCCCACGCTACCGCGGTTCTGCTGCAAGCCAACTCTGGCGCTTTGACATCGCGTCAAAGAAGCGCACCGCAATCACCAGTGGCGAACAGCAATACCTTTGGCCTCGCCCAACCCCCGATGGCAAATCTGTCATCTGCGTGACGACGGGTGAAGAGACGCCAAGCGCGCAGTGGTTTGGCAAGGCACCTCTCAAATGGACAGATAATGCGGATAAAACACCGAATGTCTGGAGCATCCCGGTGGATGGTGGCAAGCCACAGCGCCTGACATCTCTCACAGGCGGCAGTGTTCGCTACCCTTCCCTTGCTGCCAAAACAGGTGACATCGTCTTTGCACACGGAAAAGACATCTACATTCGTCCTGCGACAGGCGGTGATCCAAGAAAGCTGATGTTGATTGCAGGCACCGCAGATGACAAAACAAACCCGATCAGCCGATGGTCTATCAGCAATAACCAGGTTTCGGAACAGGAGCCAAGCCCGGATGGTAAACAGGTTGCCTTCCTCGTCAATAACGATATCTGGGTAGCGCCGATCGACAAAGGCAAGGGCCGTAATGTAGATCTCGCGGAGCGGATTACCGATTGGATTGGGTACGACCGTGACTTTGTCTGGACACCCAATGGCAAACAGATTCTGTTCGTATCCGACCGGGATGGCAATGACAAGCTGTATTCCGTTGATGTCGCATCTAAGCGTGTCACGCCACTCTGGACAAAGCCAGAGGCGGTTTCGGCACCTAAGTTGACTCCGGATGGCAAGCGTGTGAGCTTTTGGGTAGGCGGATCCCGTGATGTTGCAGGGCTTTACACAGCTCTCCTCGATGGAACAGATACCAAAAAGGTTGCCGCTGTTCCTAGTGCGCATCAGGGGTTTTCCAGTTTCTCCCCGGATGGCCGCTTTGTAGCGTACTCCCGGGAATCGACAATCACAGGTAATCCAGATATCTATATTGCGCCGTTGGATGCCAGTAAGCCTGCGGAAAACGTTACACGCCTCGCAAGCTTCCATGGCCAAATGGCCTGGTCTCCAGATGGCCGCTACCTCTTCTTCGCCAGCAATCGTGATGGAGATGGACTTTACGCGCTTCCGCTTCAGCCGGTTGACGTTCGTGCAGACGATGGCGAAACAACCATTGGCAAGCTCGAAAACGTAAAAATAGAAATCGACTTCACGGACATCCAAACCCGTATTCGCCAAATCGTGCCAGGTTCAGCATCAGATATTTCCGTCCTAAAGGATGGACGAATTCTGTTTATTGGTAATGGAGATGTGACAACGTGTGCATTTGATGGCAAGAATGTCACCAAAGTCACAGGTGGCGGTGGCACGGGAATGCTGCGACTGGCTGCGGATGAAAAATCGGCAACATTCCTGCGGGGTGGACAGATCTTTGCGATCAAGGGAATCGTACCGGGAACTCCACAACCCTTGGTTACCTTCACTGCAAGTGGCGAAACTGACATCAATCAGCTGCGTGCGGTTGCGTTTACCCAGTTCTGGCGCTCCTATCAAACCCGTTTTTATGATCCAAACTTCCATGGGCGTGACTGGACGGCATTACGGGATGCGTACCGTCCACTCCTTGCAGGTGTTGGTACACGGGAAGAGTTTGCGACAGTCCTCAATATGTTAGCGGGAGAGCTTGAAGCAAGCCATGCCGAAGTCGGCCCAGCGGCATCACCCATTGCCAGTACCGGCGTCAAGCATCTTGGTGTGACCTTTGATGAAGCCTACGATGGTCCTGGCATTAAGATCCGCACCGTGCCTCCACGTACACCTGGAAGCTATGTCAAGACAAAGTTGAATCCAGGTGAGTTCATCGTCGCTATTGATGGCAAAGACTGCAGTGTTGATGAAAACCTGTGGGACATCCTTCAGGACCGCGGCGACCGTGATGTCACACTTCTTGTGAACAGCAAGCCTGTCCGCGATGGTGCACGCACGGTTACGTTCCGTGCACTCTCGATGGGTGACTGGAGCAACATTAACTACCGTAACAAAATCGATACCCGCCGTAAGCAGGTTGAGTCTGCTAGCGGCGGTCGCATCGGTTATGTCCACATCGCTGGCATGGGCGGGGATAACCAAAACACCTTTGAAAAGGAGTTCTTTAGCTGGGCTGAAGGCAAGGATGCGATGGTCATCGATGTCCGCGAAAACGGTGGTGGCAACATTGGAGACCGCCTCATCAGCTGGCTTGGAAACAAACCATACAGCACCTATGTCCCGCGGGATGGCGATCCAAAGTCAGGTCCTCCGGATTGGGCGGCACGCACATTCCCCAAGATTCCAATTGTCGTCCTCATGGGTGAGAACTCGTTCTCAAATGCGGAAATGTTCCCATATGGCATGCGTGCAACCGGACTTGCGACGCTCATTGGCAAACCGACTCCCGGCTATGTGATCTGGACTTGGGGACTGCCTCTCATCGATGGCACCAGCGCCCGGATGCCAGGGGCTGGAACGTACCGTAAGGATGGCAGCCCAATGGAAAACTTGGGTGAGAAACCAGACATCGATGTCGAATGGCCGGCGGAAGACTACCTCGCAGGTCGCGACCCGCAGCTCGAAAGAGCCATCAAAGAACTGCTGGCAAAGTCCGGCAAGTAAACGAAAAGCCCTCTCTGGATGCATCTCCAGAGGGGGCTTTTGTTTATGTAGAGGTGACGTGTTTCGCTGAACTAGCCGAATGCCTGTGGCCATTACTTGGCATGGTAGAACCGACTCCGATTACTTGGTAACGGGCTCCACACGCAGCGTTGTTGTGCGTCCGGATGTCGCCATGATGATGATTCTGATTCCATCGATATCGACAGCATCCCCAGCGACAAGCTCGCGTCCGATTGCACCGAAGACATACCCGCCAACCGTATTGTAATCATCATCCGGCAGCGACACTGAAAATCGTTCATTGAACAGTTCAATCGGCATTCGACCATCCAAAATAGTCTTCCCGGATACATCAACATCAAATGCCGGCTCATCGACATCATGTTCATCCCGAATATCCCCCACGATCTCTTCGAGTAAGTCTTCGATCGTGACGATACCTTCGGTGCCGGCAAACTCATCCTGAACGATGGCAATCTGTTGTTGGTTGCGTCGCATGCTTGTGAGCAGCTCTGGAACCGGGTTGGATTCAAGCACAAAGACCGCGGGCCGGAGGATACGTCGCAGATGAAAGTCGGGTACGTACCGCTCTGCTTCCACATGTTGGGCGAGGATTTTCAGCAAATCCTTTGCGTGCAGAATGCCGACAACATTGTCGATTGTGCCATCGTAGACCGGGATACGGGTGTGACCACTTCCGACGATAGCTGTCAGCGCATCCGAGAGGCTAGCGGTCACTGGAATCGCACTTACATCCATCCGAGGCGTCATCACGGTACGTGCGTCGTGCTCCGAGAGCGTGAAGACCCGGGTAATGATGGCGGCTTCGGCATCATCAATCTCACCTGTCTTGCCAGTTTCACCAACAATCTGTTCGAGCTCATCCCGGGTGATGAACGGTGGTTCATATCGGGCGACGATGCCAAGTGGCTTCGTCAGGATGCCCGCTGCCCACAGTGCGATTCCGGAAAGAACAACATAGACTTTGGATGACAGCATAATAAATGGCGCCATCCGGATTGACCAAGTTGTAGGTGATGAAAGCGCTAATGCCTTTGGAACAAGGCCAGCAAGGACCAGGTTGAGAAACGCCGTCAACATCACGAAAGCGACAACGTAGAGCGCCCGTGCTTGAAACGATGGCTTTCCAGGCGCCATCAGGTCAGCCATTTCTAATCCTGCAATAGCCGCAAGCGCTGCGGATGAAAACGCAAAGAGGGAAAGCCCGACTTGTGCAGCTGCAACATGCTTCGCTGGCTCGCCAATGAGTTTCTTGACAAGATGGGCGCGTCGCTTACCTTCATTGATTAGCTGCTCGATCCGGGATGCTCGTACTGTAATGAGCGCAGTGTCACCTAAGGTGTAGCAACCGCCGAGGACAAGCGATGCGACAATGCCGCCGCTTAGCCAGAATATCTGTTGGACCGACTCATCTAACACGGGTAAGAACTCCTTGCCACAGCGCTTCAATTCCATCGAGGCGCGTCCCCAGCCACTTTGGGGCACCAACAATCAGCACTCCGATAATTGTCGCGACTGCCGCACCAATAACCACTTCACGAATTGAATGTATCTGACCTTCGACACGGCTCTGCGCAACCAGGGCTGCTAATGCATACGAGCCAGCAATAATCCAAATGTCGGGAAAGGAAACAGCAATCACCGTTGCCACAAAAAATGCCGTTGCAGAATGCCCAGAAATTGCCCCACCTTGTAAAACGCTGCCCCTCCCGGCAAGCGTCTTTCCCACAAGCACGATGACCATTAAGACCAGATACCCACCAAGGACGACAGGAAATGTCGTAGGAAAGACCATCCGGCGTTGCATTACATCGATGTTCAATGCTCCAAGAAAGATAATCGACCCAATCACCGCAGCAGCGGTTGCAGTGACAAGAACCGCACCAGCAGCAAGGTCTTTTACATATTTCGCAGCTGGATGATAGCGATCCGTGATCATGTCAACCGTTGCCTCGATTGCGGTGTTCATCATTTCTGCAAAGAGGACGCTTGAAAAGCACACCACTAGGGCAATCATTTCAAGGCGTGGAATACGGAGAATAAGCGCTGCTAGGAAGAGGACTAGAAAAGCGGCGACATGGAAGCGCATGTTGCGCTGTGTCCGGAAGGCATGGCCCAGGCCTTCGACGGCATGGCGGAAGCTTTCACGCGGATGCTTGGGTCTCCAGACACTAGCCCGGAGGTTACGTCTGGCAGACTCTGCGAGCTTGTCATGCGGTACCGGATCATGCCTCGCCATGGTCATCCCCATTCAGTGTCAGTGGCTTCCCCACCGCAAACCGCTCAAGGGCACGCATGCGTGCTGCATCTTCATCTTCATCATCATCATGACCCAGAAGGTGTAGAAAACCATGGACTGCAAGGAGGCAAACTTCATCTGAGAGGTTCCACATCCGGGTTGCGGCCTGACGACTAGCGGTATCGATGGAGATAGCGATATCACCGAGAAACGGCTGAAGATGTTCATCCACATTGACAGCAGGCCACGAAAGAACATCCGTGGCGCTATCCTTGCCGCGCCAAGTGTTATTGAGATCTTGTATGGCTCCATCGTCCACTAATACAATCGTAACCTCGGCGCGATTGAAAAAATCCTCAGATACCAAAAGCGTGCGTTGTACTGGAAAGAGGCGTGGAGCTGTGATCACAAGGTTGATTGCGACGCCGATGGCCTTGCGTATATCTGGGTCCAGTGCAGCTGGATTGGAGAAGTCAATGGTCATCGTTGCACCCGTTTCCATTGGATGAGTGATTGGCGATGTGCTTGTTTATCAGAGTCAGCGATCATCATCACTCCGCGATTCGCGTGGTGCATCAAGGGCGGCATCCGCCTGATCCTGTTCTGGATAGCGGATACGACCGTGCATTGTGCCGCTGAGAATATGGATGAACACCGTCTCAATGGTTTTCATTTCCCTGAGCGTGAGATCACTCTCATCCAGCTGGCCATCAGCGAGCTTGTCCTGAATCATCCGCTGTACAAACTCCGCCAGCTTCTGCGGAGTTGCCTGCTGCAGAACGCGGCTGGCAGCTTCCACTGTGTCTGCGAGCATCAGGATTGCCGCTTCTTTGGACTGGGGCTTCGGTCCTGGGTAGCGGAACTGCGCTTCTAGGAGGCGATCCGGTACACCATCAGTCGCCTGATGATAGAAGTACTTCATCACGGATGTCCCATGGTGCTGGGACATGACATCGATGACTTTTGCGGGGATACCCGCGACCTTGGCCATTTCCATGCCATCTTTGACATGGGATGCGAGGACAACTGCCGACAGACTTGGGTTGATTGTTTCGTGGATGTTCTCACCGGTTTGATTTTCGATGAAGAACTCTGGCCGGCTCATTTTGCCGAGGTCATGGTAGTAGGCTGCAACACGGGTTAGAAGGGCATCTGCACTGATTGCTTCAGCGGCCGCACTGGCAAGGTTCGCGACCATGAGCGAGTGGGCATAGGTTCCAGGAACGTGCATCCGGAATTCTTGTAAGAGCGGCGTAGCCGGGTCTGCCAGCTCTAAGAGTCGCAAATGTGTTGTAACACCAAAGATACGCTCAAAGATGGCCACTCCAAGATAGAAGAGCATCAGGGCAACGCCACCAGCCACGACGCCCCATAGAACACCAGTGATGTGTTCCTGCAGGGTGTCACCTTCGATAAGCCCTGCAAGAACAATGAGAAATGCATTTGAAATCGCGAGCAGCAGTCCGCTTCGTAGGAGATCTGTACGATTGCGCAGGGTGGATACCGCAACTATTCCGACAAGCGATGAACCGAGCGTCACGATGGTAAAGCGAAGCTCATTGTTCAAAATAAGCCCGGCAGCCGTTGAGAG
>CAIRTT010000548.1 GCA_903881535.1 uncultured Armatimonadota bacterium | reverse complement strand
TTGCCCCCGGTCGTGGATGGTATCGGGGACCACGCGGCGCTCATTGCGGAATCCCTCGCGGCAATGGGCCACTCCGTGACGTGTCTCGTCCCTAGTGGAACCAATTACGCCGACATCCCAAGAGTCGCGATATACCCATCGTGGAATCCCAAGGTCGCGACCTCCGTCATCGATGCCATTGTTGATGCCGCACGCGGTGGCATTGATGTTGTCTACATTCACTACAACCCATTCTGCTACGGCAAATGGGGGCGGAATCTCGCTCTGCTTTCGCTCCGCAAGCGCATCAGGGCTGTCTCTCCAGCGATCAAGCTTGCAGTGATGATACATGAACGGCACGTTCCACTCAGGCCGTGGCGCTTCACGATTATGTCTGCTTGGCAGCGACCGATGTACGCATCGATTCTCAAACAAGCCGATCAGGTGTTTGTCTCAACTGGCCCGTGGATGAACGATATCGAGCAAATGGTTCGCCCGGGTGTTGATGTGACCTGCGTTCCGATAGGTTCCAGTGCAGGGCAGCCTTACATTTCACGAATCGAGGCCCGTGCTCAGAGAAATCTGCCGGATGATGTCACTGTCACTGTCGTTGGCGTTTTCGGGATGCCGCATGTTTCCAAAGGCGTGGATGGGCTAGCCGCTATCCTTTCGAAAGCCGCCGCTGAGGTTGGACCGTTGACACTGCTTGCAGTTGGGGGTATTGGCAAGGCGATACCCGATGGCATCCCCGGGGTGACAGTGGTACGAACAGGCATTCTGGATGCACGCGGCGTATCGGATGCATTTATGTGTATGGATGCTTTTTTGTGTCCATTCTCCGATGGCATTTCAACCCGTCGTTCATCCATGACGGTCGCGCTTGCCCATGGAATCCCGGTTGTCTCGAACGTTGGAGATAGCACCGTTGCACTGTTTGAAGACGGGGGCGATTACGCCTCTGCATTCACATTGGCCATCGACACATCTGAGAGTGCACTCACCGCCGCACTCACCAATCAGCTCTCTAACCGTCACGACTGGGACCGACGCTCACACGCCGCGCTTTCTTTGTACCGGGATGTCTTTAGTTACGAGGTAACGGGGATGTTGGTTGGTGAGAAGCTTTTGAATCTTTGATGAAGGTTGACTAAGACATTCGCACCAATCTAAGGCTATTTTTAGCAGCGCGGTGATGGACATCGCTTAGTCGTACATCCACCAACAAATTGGGAAATTTCTCTCATTCCACTTTCCGGGGAGCCCTTCAATTTCCGAGTAGAATGGCAGGCGTGTTGTGTATCGACACGATTTTCGTATCAGGAGCATTCATTGGAACTACGCCGCATCGCTATCAATAAAATCGTCGAGGACCCGGATCAGCCCCGGAAGGTTTTTGATGAAACCGGACTTGCTGGACTTGCGGATTCCTTGCGCCAACACGGAGTGCTCAACCCAATCACGGTTGTGCCGCTCGCGGGCGTGGATGCATATCGAATCATCACGGGCGAGCGCCGCTGGCGCGCCAGCCAGCTCGCTGGACTTGAAGAAGTTCCTTGTTTGGTACGTCCTGCGGATGCCATCGATCGTCGTAGCGAACAGCTGATCGAAAACCTCCAACGGGAAGACCTCGCGCCGGTAGATAAAGCCAACGCGATAAAGAAGCTCAAGGAAGAAATCCAAGGGACGAATAAAGAAGTTGCACAGCGTCTTGGACTTTCCGACCGTATGGTGGGTCACCTTCTGGATCTCCTCGACTTGCCGGAAGCCATCGCAGAGCAGGTCGTCTCAAGCCCAAACCGCCCAGCGGATGGCCAAATAACCGAAAAGCATGCACGCTTTCTGCGCCAGCTGAATGAAGAACCTGAGCTTCAGGAGCGCGTCGTTCAGAAAGTGCGCGGGGAGAAGCTGTCATCCGATGACACCGCGCGCGTAGCCCGTGCAGTTCGCGACTTCCCGGAGCTGGCGGATCGCATCCTGGATGCCGATATTGCTGACATTCCTGTTATCACAGGTCGTATTTCGACAACAGCGCCAAGCCCTGCGGGTGCGATGGCTGGAATCGCCGAGCGCATCGCGGATGCAATCGCTGAGATCAAGATCGACCGTCTCGATGAAAATGAGCTGACAACTCTCGAGCAGAAGCTTGGAGATGCCCGGATTGCACTCGACCGAAAACTGGTTGAGATCCGTGCTGCAAAGCTCCCGAGCAATGTCTGATTTATGAATCAGGCAGCGTTGGTGATTCTAGATTTCACAAATGGCCCTGCGGTTACCTATCCGCAGGGTCTCGAGATTCAGGAACGCATCGCCGCCGCTCGCAGAGTTGGCAACATCCCCGATGTCCTCATCCTCCTAGAGCATGAGCCGGTGATCACTTACGGTAAGACCGCTGAAAATGCGAATCTGCTGACATCCACTGAGTCACTCGGTGACCATGGCGTCGCCCTTTATGGAACAAACCGCGGTGGCGACATGACCTACCATGGGCCGGGGCAGCTGACGGGATATCCCATCATCCACCTTGGTGAGAACAACCGGGATGTCCGCAGTTACATCGCAAGCCTTGAAGCCAATCTCCTAAAGGTCGGAGAACGCCTCGGCGTCCCCGGCTTGCACACAGTGGACTTCCATGCGGGTATCTGGCTTGGACGAAAGTATGTAGCCGCGGTTGGGGTGCGCATTAAGCAGTGGGTCACAATGCACGGCTTCGCCCTGAATGTCACCAATGAAAGCCTCTCAGGCTTTCGGCACATCATTCCCTGCGGCGTCCAAGCCATCGAGAGTGTCTGCCTGAGCGACCTTGCTCTCACCGAGATTTCCGTCGCAACGACCGCATCCACGACGGCAGCGGTCTGGTCAGAGCAGGTGGATGGAAATGTAACTATCCTGCAAACCACTGCAGCGCACGAATGGATTGAATCTAACTGTTCGCCTATTCCGGACGAGGCAGGCTGACCTGTTCACCTGATGTCAGGATGTAGTTTGACGATGAAAGACGTCCGACATGAGCAGGTACGCCATCTTTGGCATCCCATGTTTCTGACATGTGAAAACCAAGTATCTCCCCAATCACGAGCGTCGTGTTTCCAAGGGGAATCGTTTGCAGGACCCGGCACTCGCTCGTGACATGGGCTTCTCCAACATAGGGTGCGTTGACCCACGTTCCCTGAACTGGTGTTAAGCCGGTCTCATCAAACTCGGAAACCGTTGCCGGAACCGTCGCGCTGCTGGCATTCATTTGCTCGATCAGGTCGGCGGTGACCATGCTTAGCGTAAAGACTCCCGTTTCCAGAATGTTATCCAGCGTGTTCTTTTCTTTGCCATTTCGGTCTTTTGCGCTGGAGAAGGCAACCGTCGGAGGGGCAGAGCCAATGGGCATAAAGTACGAAAATGGGGCGATATTGTGGATGCCGGTCGCCGATGTCGTTCCGACCCAGCCAATCGGACGCGGCTGGAAGACTTCCGTCATTAGCGTATAAACAGCGCGTATGGAGAGGTCGGATGCTGGTACAGGTCGTTTTTTCATGGCAGGGTGGTGCTTCGTGGTGGGAGAATACGCTCTGGTATGACTTGGATGCCTGAGGTATCCCCGGAGCCGCCCTATGATACCTGCACCCTTCACGCTTACAGATACGGAGCTCGCTAGCCGTGAGCTTTCTACTGATCGTCTCTACCAAATGTGCCGCGTCCTCCGCGACACGGGGTTTGTTGTTATCGAAAATGCAATTGACCCGAATCTTGTAACGCAAGTAAAGGCTGAGCACGATGCGGCACTTGATGGCTACTTGTCATCACGAGGCGGGTTTGCAGGACTTGCCGATAAGACGTTTGGCACCAACCATGTGGGCTTCTTCCCGCCGATTGTCGGTGCAGTTGCCGCCGAAGAAATCGTCGCCAATCCCTTTGCTGTTCAAATAATGCGTTCAGCGATGGCAGATATCCGTTGCTCTTTCATCCACACAAACACTGCGTGCCCAAGCTCAGGCTACCAGCCGATTCACCGGGATACGCCAACCCTCTTCGGAATCCACAACGCACCAACACCAATCGTTCACGCGGTCGTAAACATCCCATTGATTCCATTCACCCTTGAAAATGGCGCGACGGAAGTCTGGCCCGGGACGCACTGGATTGTGGATGACTGTGAAGCTGATGGAGCACAGCTCGAAGAGCGCGCGCGGTTCTTTCCAAGCCAGCGCACGGTCCTGCCTGTCGGAGCGCTGGTTGTCCGCGATTTGCGGATGTGGCATCGGGGCGTTCCAAACCCCGGGACAGAGCTTCGCACGATGATGGCAATCGTTTACCAGCGGGCATTGCTCCACGAGGAAGCCTGCAACATTCCGCAATCGACGTGGGATTCCTGGTCTGAGGACACACAGAAGATTTTCCGGTTCAATGAAATCGTGCCAGATGACGCCCATACACAGCGGGCTTGGTATTAGAGAGGTAACGTACATCCGATGACAGCACAGACATTTCTTTTAGAGCGCATTGCATCTACTGGTCAGGTATTCCGCTTCTGGGTTGAAGTGATGCCCGAGGACAAGCGGGACTGGATTCCTGCCATCGATGGCACGGCCCAAACGCGCAGTGTCAATGACATGCTTGGCGAGCTGATCGAAGTAAACCGGATGGTCTTCAATGCCTTAACCGGCGGTGAAGCACCAAAGCAGCACCCGATGCTGGCGCCGAGGCCATTTGAAGATGCGAGCCAAGCGCTCCCGATGTTTGATGAAACCCTTGCGCAAGCGCTGAGTGAGCTTGAAAAGATCGATGCATCACAGCTTGAGGAGACCTTGGAGATTGGTGTGCGGACAATGCGCTACATCGACCTGTATGAAGTCATCTACCGCAACCTCTGGTACCACGCTGGGCAAGTCAATCTGATTCAGCTGCAGTACGGTGATGCCGTCTTCCATCTGCCAGGCGCCTAAGTTACACAGGCTGGAGGGTTAGCCGCCGACGCGCTTGACTTTCCAGCCCTTTTTGGCGAGCTCTGTCATGAGCTGATCGCGCTTGTCACCTTGAATCTCGA
Organism: uncultured Armatimonadota bacterium; assembly: GCA_903881535.1. Taxonomy (GTDB): domain Bacteria; phylum Armatimonadota; class Armatimonadia; order Armatimonadales; family Armatimonadaceae; genus CAIRTT01. The sequence goes on along the minus strand of CAIRTT010000548.1, from coordinate 14,160 downwards.
TGATGCCATCCTTGCAGGTTCCCCCGCAGCCAAGGCGCTGTTTGAGCTCTTTGGCGTAGGCGATGAGCGCATCCCCTTCGAGCGGAACGCCGGTCACTACCGTCACGCCGCCGCCCTTGCGCCCTTGCGTCTCACGTCCAACGCGGACAACGCCATCGTTTGGGAGATTCCGTGCTGGCTCGATAGCCACCGGCGCAGCCTTCCGCGGGTTGCCGCTAACCTGCTTACCCGCCGCCTTCTTCTGCTGGCTGCTCCACTCGGTTGAATAGATGACATCGCTCATAGACAAAGTGTACCGGGCGTTGGAAGCTGGTCCAATCGGTTCACCTTTGTATAATGGGGGATGCGTACGATCAGCCAAGATTCACCTTCCTTGCTGAAACACCTCTTCCCAAATCCGACGGGGAATAATGGATGGGAAGTGGTCTGTGATGTCGCCGACAAGCTGACAGGGGACCTGCGCAAGTTTGAGGAATTCGTGGCGGCGCGTAAGCAGTCAATCGCTGATGTCAACCGCTACTTTTCGGATTCCAGAGTCCGAAAGATAGTTACGATGCTCCTCGACACGGAGCGGATGAACTTTGTTTCCCATCGGACAAAGCTTGAGGCGTTCACCACTTTTCCAGACCTTGCGGCATGTAGGAGAGTTATCCGCTTTATATGCATCGCGATGTTTCATGCTGCGGGCAACGGCCGGTCATACGATGCCACGAAACTCTTTATGGTAGGGATGCGTATCGCCGGGGCGCCAATTTCGGACGTCTTTACTGGTATCAATGGCATCGGCACTACGATGTCAGGCTACGCCAGATTACTCCGCTGGATGATTACACTAGCGCCACTGCTTGACGCAGATGACCTCGAAGCCGTGTCTCGCGGTTTGCAGAATCCCTTGAGTAATCGCGCTGTATTTGTGAATGCGTTCGATGCTGAATATAAGGCATTTGTACGGACCATCTCAGAGCTGGATTCTTCTTTCACTACGTTCGTCTTGAAGAATGAGGCGGATACGAAGAGACGTTTTCAGGACCTCGCTGGAAACGGGCCGCGATTCGACACCGCAAAATCCGAAACCCTTGACTTTGCACGGAAGGAGCTCGACTTTGTCACAAAGTGTATTCAAAGTCCAACGCTTTATGTTGCCACTGCTCCTGAAGCGCAAACTCCAGATGCCAGATTCATTTACGATGTTCTAGCACCGAGTTATCGCTGGACACTCGAGCAACTGGTCAAACTGTTTACTGAGTTACGATTAGCTGGTCTTTGGTGTTCAGCTTGGGCATACCGAAAACGGACACTTACGTGGCCAGTCAGACTGGATGAAGTTGTTTCAAAGGACCTCTGTAAGGAAATCGTCTCTGATCAAGTCTTCGTCCTTGAACAGTCTCCGGGGTTTGATGCCATCCGTATCAGAAGTGCCGGACTTCCAGCTGCCCGTGGCCAAGAACGTCAAATATTGAATGTTCCCGAGCTTCCAAAGTCTATGCTAGGTTAGTATGAATGGCGTGATTGATTCTCCATTTGTGATCATGCTTCAGCTTGAAGAAGCACATCACAATGGCTGAAGCCAATAACAACCCTAGTTTCACACTTCCAAAACCCGTGCTGTATAACGGTGCATGCCATCGATGCGCCAAGAGTCACCTTCCTTGCTGAAACAGCTGTTCCCAAATCCGACACGAAATAACGGTTGGGAAGTGGTCTGTGATGTCGCCGACAAACTGACAGGGGACCTACTAAAATTTGACGAACTGACGCGGGCTAATAAAGCCAACATTTCCAGTGTCAGCCGCTACTTTGCAGATAGTCGAGCGCGCCAGCTCGTACAGATATTGCTGGAAACTGAGCGGATGCCATTCGTATCACCGCGAACAAATGTAACCGCTGAAACACTGTTCCCTGATCTTGCCGCATTCCGTAAGGTGGTTCGGTTTGTCAGTGTCGCGATGTTTCACGCTGCAGGTACAGGGCGCTCCCGGGATTGTGCTCGGCTTGTTAACGTCGGGATGCGGATTGCCATTGCGCCAGCATCCGATGTCCTGATCGGAGCACTTGTTTCACTCGCATGCCAATCACTCCTCATTCGGCAAATAGTTTTCCTCGCTCCACTTCTTGATGCCGATGATCTCGATGCCACTGCCAAGGTGCTCCATCAAATTGTCGCAAACCGCACGGTATATGCGACAGCTTTTCAAGGTGAATACAAGTACGTCATCAGTATGGTCGGAAAGTTGGATAGTACCAATCTAGGTGACCTCGCGCGACCAGAAGATGATGAGAAGCAACAATACCTTGAGCTCGCTGCTAACAAAGCTCGATTCGATGCTGCGAAATCCGATGCGCTTGACTTTACCAGGACAGAGCTTGCTGAGGTCCTCCGGTGTCTTGAAAACCCGATGCGCTACGAGGCGAAAGTGCTTCAGCCACAAAGTGTTGATGCTCGTTTGATCGCGGGTGTCATCTTGCCAGTCTCGATAGGAACTCTGGGACGAGTTTTTGCTCTCCTTACAGAGCTACGGATGCTGGGGCTCTACTGCTCCGCATGGGCATTTAGAAAACGAACGCTTTCGTGGCCATCACGACTAGATGAAGCTGCCCCAAGGGACCTTTGTAAAGAACTCGTATCTGATCAGGCCTTCGTACTTGAGCAGTCTCCCGGGTTCGATGGCATCCGTATTAGAAGTGCAGGGATACCTGCAGCAGATGGGCAACAGCGCCAAATAATCACTGTTCCAGCAACACCAAAGCCAAGCTGACATAAAAACAGCCCGCATCCCTAATCGGAACGCGGGCCATACAAACGAATAAGTGAATCGCTTAGAGCGCGACTTCCTTGCCTTCGGCGGCTGATGCATAGATGCCCGAAAGCATCTTCATGACCATAAAGCCATGCTCGATTGGGCACTCGTTCTCGCGGTTATCACGGACGACTTCCACGAAGTGACGAATCTTGTATTCCCACATGTCCCAGGTCGGGATGAACTCAGGCTTGCCATTCATCATGTAGGTGTTGATGTCGCTAAAGGTCTCGCTGGTGCTCCAGATGATTCCGCCCTTTTCACCCATGATCTGGATGTCAAAGACATCTTCCTTGATGTGTGCGACGAAGCTGGACTCTAGCGTCAGCATCGTGCCATTGTCAAAGCGGATCATACCGACAGCGAGGTCCTCAACCGTGTAGGTCTCCCAGTCCCAGTTTGGCCAGACAGACTTGACATCCGATGCCTTGTTTCCGTGCCATGTAAAGGTGTTGCCCGTACAGGTCACAGGGGTTGGGTTGCCGATGAGGGAGTAAGCGGTATCAAGGATGTGCACACCGATGTCGATCAGTGGACCACCACCCTGCAGCTCTTTACGGCCGAAGACGCCCCAGTTCGGGATGCCACGGCGGCGCAGCGCCTGCGCACGGACATACAGAATCCTGCCGAGTGCGCCGGATTCGACGAGGTCACGGACGTACTTTGACCGTGGCTCGTAGCGATGCTGAAAGCCCATCACAAACTTGACACCAGCAGCCTTGACCGCTGCAACCATGCCTTCAGCTTCCTGAGCACTCATCGCGATAGGCTTCTCGCAAAGCATATCCTTGCCAGCCTTGGCAACTGCGATGACGGCTGGAGCGTGTGCGCCATTGGATGTACAAACGGACACGGCATCGATTTCAGAGCCGACGGTTGCAAGCATTTCGTCAAAGCTCGTAAAGAGGTGGTCGGTTGCAACACCATGTGCAGTGTGCATATGGTCTAGGGCAGCCTGACGAAGGTCTGCGCCAGCGATGATGGACACGCCAGGCATCTTCTTGAGGTAGCTGATATGTGTTTGCGCGATACCACCGCAACCGATAAAGGCAACGCGAAGTGGCTTTACGGGTGCTTCATTCGCGGAGTCACTGATGACTGTGATTTCCGTATCCATGGTTACTCCAGACGCGCAATCATTGCGCGCTCTCTAACGTATACAATTGACCGATGAATGGATATCCATCAGACGGTGCATGGTAGCATTTTCAATCCATTCCGAAAAGGTGAATTCCGATGAAAGTTAGCATCGTACTCCTCGCAGCTGTACTTATGACAGCCGTTGTGCAAAACAGCGTCGTTGCAGGGCAGACGGCAAAGCCAGGGAAAGCATCGGCTAAACCACAGGCGAAGACGCCTCCTGTAAAGCGAACCGTGCCTGTAAAGGGTAAAAGTGCTACTGAGAAGGTGACACCTAAGCCAAACCCTCCGGTATCCGGGAGTAAGAGTAAAGCACCGCTCGCTGTTCGTGAACTGCTAATCACTGCTGGAGATGTGCTTCCTGCGTATGACATCGTCAGGTACGGAGACAGCAAAAAAATCGATCTCGCGAGTCTTGTTACAGGAAGCGCTGTGATCGTTCTTTATCACCCTGGAAGCAAGCCCGCGATGCGTGCACTTTCACAAATCGCATCCACAGCTGCAAAGTCCAAACCTGGAATCAAGGTTTACGCACTGTGCGTTCGCACGGATGAGGCTGTATGGAAAGCATCTGTGAAAACTCTCCCTGCAACGATGCTGCCACTCTGGGATCCGGCTGGTCGTAAAGATGCGGGTATCAATGCCCGTAAAGTGCTAGGGTGTGATGCGTATCCGACGGTCATTGTGACGGATCTAGATGGCAAGGTCCGGGATGCATTTGCTGGCTGGTTTTCTGGCGATAGGCGCCTTGCACCGCTGTTATCCGAATAAGAAAAAACCCAGGTGGTGAGCCCGGGGCGTTTCAGTTTGAGTGTCGCTCGTAGGAAACCTAACTAGTTCCCCGTGGACCGCGGCGCCGCCGCCGACGATTTTGGCCATCAGATGGCCGTGATGTCATGGCACCTTCGGATGTTGGCGCAACATGCGGATGAATTTTGCGCCACTATTGTCCGAATAAGAAAAAACCCGGGTGGTGAGCCCGGGTTTTATCATTTCGATTGTTGCCCTTAGGAAACCTAACTAGTTTCCCGTGGACCGCGGCGTCGTCGCCGACGGTTTTGTCCATCAGATGGACGCGATGTCATCGCACCTTCCGATGTCGGCGCGACATGCGGACGTGGTTGATTATCGTTCACACGATCACGGTTGAGGATTTCTCCCGTCGCCGATGAGCGTCCGGTGCCGGTGACCTTCAGGCGGACCGATTGGCCAAGCTGTCGGCTTCCCTGTTGGAAGTGGATTACAAGACCCGTTTCCGTAATACCCGCAGCGGTCGATGTTGGCGTGTCACCAACACTCACGATGCGAGCATCCACAGATTGTCCAGAACGGAATGTTGCCAGTCTGCGATCGAAGTCATCCATCGAGCCAGGCTGAATATCGTACTTCTCCATGTGGATGTCTGTAGTAGAGCGAATATAGACACCGCGCTCGATAAAGTGCTCGAGCTGTTCGATGTCATCCCCGCCATCACCGACCAGCGCTGCAGCCACCAATGGATGGCATGTCACATGGAATGCCTCAGCGGTGTTTGTCTTGGCTTGACGACGAATCTCACGTTGGATAGTGAATGCAACAGATTCTGGTGATTGGACACGGCCTGTGCCTGAACAGTAAGGACAAGGAACGTCCATTTGCTCATTGACAGTCTCGCCGGTGCGCTTTCGGGTCATCTCAATCAGGCCCAGAGGCGAGATATGACTGACTTTACAGCGGTTCTTATCGGTCTTGAATGCAGCCTCAAGTGCAACTTCCACCTTACGGCGGTCTGTTGCGTTGCTCATGTCGATCAGGTCGAGGACAAGAATTCCGCCCATGTCACGTAAGCGTAGCTGGCGGGCGATCTCGTTTACCGCTTCAAGGTTGGTTTGAACGATTGTGTCGGCGAGACCTTCGGTTTTTCCACCAAACTTGCCTGAGTTGACATCGATGGCCACCAGAGCTTCCGTTTGGTCGATAATCAGATATCCACCCGACTTCAATGGCACCCGGCGGCGTAGCTGCTGATTCATTTCCTGTTCGATATGGAAGTGGTCGAAGATAGGAATATGTGAATCGAACAGAACAACCCGATCCTTCAAGGATGGCCCGAAGAAGTCCAGCAGCTCGTGTGCTTTCTTGTAATCTTCAGGGTTATCCAGGATCAGACGGTCAACATCCGAGCCAAACGCATCACGCAGGATGCGGAATAGAAGCGTTAGGTCTTGATAGACCAATGCTGGTGCACGGACAGAGTCTGCTGATTGCTTGACGGTTGCCCACGTTTGCTCAAGGTACTCGAGATCCTGGCGCAGCTCCCGCTCGGTTTTTCCCTCAGCTTCGGTTCGGACAATTAGTCCATACCCTGGATGACGGATGCCTTCGACAATGCGCTTTAGACGGTCACGTTCTTTAGGGTCATCGATTTTGCGCGACACACCAGTCGAGTTTTCATCCGGCATAAACACCAAGTAACGACCAGGTAGCGAGATACGCGTGGAAACGCGTGATCCTTTGGTGCCACGTGGGCCCTTGATAACCTGAACTAAGACTTCCTGGTTACGACGAACCAGATTCTTGATGGGAACGGTTGGGCGTGGACGGCGGCCACGACGGTCGAACGAGTCATCTTCATCGAGGTCACCAGGGGAGACAATGTCACCCGCTGCAAGATAAGCGTTTCGTTCCAGTCCGATGTCGACAAATGCGGCATCCTGACCTGCTACGACATTATCGACACGGCCTTTGAAGATACTGCCAACGACACGCTCGCCGCGTTCGATGTGTAATTCTACGAGTCGTCCGTCTTCACGGACGGCAATCCGGGTTTCCCGCGGATCACCATTTACGATGATTTCTTTGGATACCAAAATGGCTCCTCTGCACTAAATGCGAATCGGTTACGACTGGTCTCGGAATGTAATCAGGCGCGCCGCCGTGAAATTCCAAGCCGTCACAAAAAATGTTGCTACTACCAAAGCTGCAAAAACAACCAATGGGTCGAAGGCTTTTCGGCCCTCTGCAGTCATCAACATACCGGGTACCTGCGACGGATTAAAGTCGCCGTGCGCAAACCCGGCACGTGCTGCCAAAACCAATGTGCCAGTCATGATGGTAAGGTTCAAGGCCAATCCAACCATGTTGGTCAAGACGAATTTAGGATACTGCTTTGCCGCAGTTCCAACGCGTCCACGAAAGGTCCAATGTCGGTTCCAAATAAACCCATTGGTTACACCAAACATGAACGTAATCGTTTTGGCAATGAGAAGTGGAAGGTGTAACTTATAAAACAAGATGTTGAACGAACCTGCATCGATTACAAACGATGAAGCGCCAACAATACTAAACTTAATCAGTTGCACAAGCCCAGGACGAGCAATCACGGCATCCCGCAATTTGCTTATCACTGAAACACGACCCTTTGCACGTGGCATTATACGGTACATGCAACCCTGATGTGTGTGAACTTGACCGCTTGCATGCGATAGGAGTCAACGTACATCAATACATTGAACGAATAATACGAAGGTTTCTGGCAGTCAAAACGCGAAACAATTTACGAAAACGGCATCTGTTACTGCCTGAATTTGACGCCCATCCGTGCAGCTTGAAGATCATCGCTAAACTACCAATCGCGAGGTTATGATACTTTTAGGCATGTACCGTTTAGTTGTATTTGATATGGATGGAGTCTTGTTTCTCGGTAATACGCAGCTACCGGATGCCGCACCTGCGGTCGCACGCTTAAAGCAATCTGGAACGACTGTCCGCTACCTAACAAACAACTCGACGCAAACACGTCAGTTCTACGCTAGCAAACTGGCTGCATTTGGTATCGCTGTCACTCCCGATGAAATCGTTACGAGCGCCAGTGCTACGTCCGCTTGGATTGCTACAAATACAAACATCAAGACGGTCTTTGTCGTCGGTGGTGGTGGCTTGGTGGATGAACTTGAGGCTGCAGGGATTACGGTGGTCAACCGTGACCTTTCGACAGACTTAGATACCAGCTGTGATGCGGTTGTCGCGGGTCTGGACAAAGGTTTTACCTACGAGACACTGCTCCGTGCACAGCAAATCATCCTGCGCACAGGGAACTTCATAGCGACAAACCGGGACACGCAATATCCGACAGAAACAGGGGTGATCCCCGGCGGCGGCAGCATTGTCGCGGCCATCGCTGCGGCTGCGGAATGCGAACCAATCACGATTGGAAAACCGGAACCGCTGGGCTTGCAGTTTCTCCTCGAGCAGACTAGGACGAACCCTGAGGATGCATTAATGGTGGGAGATAGGCTTGATACGGATATCGCCTGCGCCAACAGGGTGGGGATGCACTCTGCTTGTGTCCTTACGGGCGTGACATCGCTGGAGCAAGCCAGTGCTGCAACAGGGCTCCATATTCCGAGTCGCATCATCGCGACATTGGCTGAACTGTAATCGGAAAGCCCCATCAGAGCAGACAGAGTCAGCATCTGATGAGGCTGTTCATACCAACTTACTACGGCTTGCCGGGCTTTTTGCCTTCCGCTCCTGGGCCAGGTTGACCTTGAGCACGACCGCGCATCGATGGCTTCCAATTATCCAACTTTGCCTGCTGGTCAGTTGTCAGAACTCCGCGGAGTGCTGTCTTGAGGTCGGACATTGATTGCTCTGTAACTTGCTTTCGCTCGTTTGCCTCCAACCCCTTGGTCTTGTCACGCATCGCCTTGAGCGTTTCCTCAACCAATGGCTTGATTTTGAGCTCTTGCTCTGGGGTTAGTGTGACAGCCGCAGACAGAGAGGTAATCAGATTGTCTGCAGGGCTCTTCGGCGCGATGGCCTTTTCAAGCGCTGTCTTCAACTGATCCTGTTGCTCAGGAGTCAATGTTCCATTTACACCGGTAAGGAATTCTTTGACCAAGTCAGAAACCTTTGCACTCTGTTCAGCGCTCAGTGTCATTCCCTTCAATGCGGTTTGAATGTCAGCCGCATCGATGGTTCTGGCCTTTGCCTTACCATTTCCCTGACGTTGTCCCTTTGGCTTGGTTCCATCCTGAGCAAAACTGCCAGAGATCATAAAGAGCGACAAAGCTCCAAGACCGATCAACTTGTTGTTCATAAGAGGTACTCCATAAATGTCAGAATGCGGGTCGATTCAAAGACGGTTTTGCAACCGAAGAGGTTCAGTTCAAGGCAATCGCGGTAGAAGATGAGAAGGTACACAGCAGATAAGCTTTTCTGGCTGTCGTCCGTCTTGCGACGTATCACCAAAAATCATGTAGCCGCAATAGCTAATCCGATTGTCATCGTTTCAGTGAAAAACCCCATAACTCTGATATGGTTTCCCCAATGCGCGTATCCATCGTAAATGTTGTGATGTCAGTAGTGTTACCTGCACTTTGGGGTGCATTGTCTGTACTCATCCTAGACAGAATCAACGCTGCGATAGGAAGGCTACGACCCTGACGATTGTTGAAACGCTCATTATTTTGATGCTCGGCTGTGCCGTTGGGGTTACGGCTGGGATGTTCAGTGTTGGTGGCGGCATTCTCATCACGCCCATTTTGGTGAACATACTTGGGATGCCAGCCACGGTTGCGGTAGGTACAGGACTGTGTCAGATGATTGGTGTGGCAGTGGCATCGCTCATCAAAGCACAGCGAAGTGGTCTGGGGGAGCTAAAACTAGCGGTTGTCATCGCAGTTCCAACATGGTTCGGCGTTCAGCTTGGGGTAAGTCTGCTACAGCATCTAAATACACTCGGGATCGCCGCATCGGTTGTAAATATTGCGTTCATCGTAATATTAGGGATAAGCGCACTTCTAATGGCTACTGCGCCAGCGGATCCCGGAGCGGTCACGGGGATTCTTTCGACATCCAAGCTGGGGCCAACCCTCTCGCTAAATACCGTTGACCGGGTTGTGCCATATTTTGTCTTGCTTCCAGCTGCAATCGTGATCGGCGCACTCGGCGGAATCCTTGGTATCGGTGGAGGGTTGTTATGGACTCCATTATTGACACGTGGGGTTGGGATGAGGGTTAACTCGGCCGCGATGGCATCAACAGGTGTGTTGCTGGTGACATCCCTTTCCGGAACCGTCAATTACGCTTTTGCCGGAAATGTTCGGCTTGATATCGCGATGTTGATGTTAATCGGTGCATCCATATTTGCTCAGCTTGGTATTACCATTGGTAAGAACATCAGTCCAGCAAAACTAAAGTGGGCGTTCGTGCTGATGGTTATCTGTATGGACACGTACCTGATTCTAAAGACTATCCTTGACGTGCGATAGAAGCCGCGATAACATCCACCCTTGGAAACGTTTGTCTTTCCCCTAAGACAGCCGGTAGGGTTCGCCCTGTAATGTACGTGATGTACGCCTGCCGAGGGTAAAGCGAGTACGCTGTAATGTGTGTTCGCCCTCGGACCTGTCTGGGTCGGAGGGCTTTTCGTTTTCTGCGTCTCGGTAACGAGAAGGAAGCTCGAATGGCAAAGAAAACCAAGATCAGTCGGCAGATCTCCAAAAAGCCGGCCTCGGTCAAGAAGGCGATTACCAGTGACCTGGGTGTGACACTGTCTAACAGTGAAGCAGTCATCCTCACGGAGTACCGTGGTCTGACCGTGCCTCAGATGGGCGAGATTCGAACTAAGCTACGTGAACTCGGCGATGGTGACTTCTCGGTTGTGAAGAACACGTTGATGCGTATTGCGCTGAAGGAACAGGGAATCGACGACGAACGTGTCGATGTCCTGTTGAACGGCACAACGGCTGCAACGATTGCTTCCTCCGATCCAGTTGGAGTTGCAAAGGTTGTCGTGGATTACATCGCTGCAAACCGCAACACCCCGTTGAAAATCAAGGGTGGTGTGGTCGGTGGGCGTTACTTTGGTGCTGAGCAGATTACTGCTCTTTCCAAGGTTCCACCGCGTGATGTTCTCCTTTCACAGATGCTTGGTGCGTTCAACTCACCAATCTCCGGCCTCGTGTACACGTTGCAAGGGGTTATCTCGAATTTTGTTTACACGCTCAAGGCTATCGAAGATAAGAAAGCCGCCGCGTAACTGTATCGTGGTGAGAACACCACATTGAAAGGGTATCAATCATGACCGCTGAAGAACTTATTGGCGCCATTGAGAACATGACTGTCCTCGAGCTCTCCGAGCTCGTAAAGGCACTTCAAGAGAAGTTTGGCGTTAGCGCTGCTGCACCTGCAGCTGCTGCTGCTCCTGCTGCTGGCGGAGCTGCTGTTGTGGAAGAGAAGACTGCATTCGATGTCGTCCTCAAGTCCGCAGGTGACAAGAAGATCCAGGTTATCAAGGTTGTCCGCGAACTTACGGGCCTCGGCCTCAAGGAAGCTAAGGAAGTTGTTGACGCAGCTCCTAAGGCGATCAAAGAGGGCGTTAGCAAGGACGAAGCTGACAAGATCAAGGGTCAACTTGAGGCCGAAGGCGCAGTCGTCGAGATCAAGTAGTCTCCGAGACGCATTCGATAACCCCGCTGGCCTAACGGTCCGCGGGGTTTTTGTTTTCTTAGGAGCTACAGCATAAGTTCATCCTTTAACAATCTCACGACAGTTGCGATTGAACATGTGGAATTGGTTGGATAACCTCGCAGTAACGAAGGTGTCCCTAGCTGCTCGAAACCGCTGAGTTTCGACGGTGAATGAGGTCCTGTTTGGTGACAGTCCAGTTACGAACGCATCCCAACTAACCGGATGACTGCTGTCAAACAAAAAAGGACGCTAATATGTCAGCGTCCTCATTATTGTCACTAACCGTCTTTAGAACGTGTCGATGTTCTTTGCTTCCCGGGCATGACGCTCGATGAAAGCACGCCTAGGTTCTACCTTCTCACCGAGAAGAACGGTAAAGACATTGTCTGCCTCGGCTGCTGTGGAAACAGTCACACGGGCAAGTGTTCTGTTCTTAGGGTTCATTGTCGTCTCAGAAAGGTCTTCTGGGTTCATTTCACCCAGTCCCTTGAACCGTGTTACATGAACTTCCTTACGCTTTGCTTCCTTGATGATCCGGTCGCGGTCAGCCTCAGTGCGTGCGTAGATTTTCTCATCCTTACCGATGCGTACTGCGTATAGCGGTGGCTGTGCGATGTAGATGTAGCCACCATCGATGAGTGGACGCATGTAGCGATAGAAGAAGTTTAGTAGCAGAGTTCGGATGTGGTCGCCGTCTACATCAGCGTCGGTCATGATGATGACTTTGTGATAACGCAGCTTGTTGATGTCAAAGCGAATTGCGTCTTCGTCATTTCCGAATGCGATGCCGGCTCCAAGTGCACTAATAATCATCTTTACAGATTGATTATCGAGGGCCTTGTCAATACGTGCCTTTTCAACACAGATGATTTTCCCGAACAAAGGCAGTACTGCTTGGGTGGTACGGTCACGGCCTTGCTTGGCAGAGCCTCCAGCCGAGTCACCTTCGACAAGATAAATCTCAGATTTTGCTGGGCTACGTTCCGTACAGTCTGCCAGTTTTCCAGGAAGACTTGAGTTCTCCAGGGCATTTTGACGTTTTACGAGATCGGAAGCTTTACGCGCTGCTTCACGCGCCTTTTGTGCTGTCAGAGCTTTATCAAGGATAGACTTGGCAGCAGCCGGATTTTCCTCAAGGAATGTCGTTAGACCTTCGCCAACGATTGTGTTGACGATACCTTCGACTTCGATGTTTGTCAGGCGCCGCTTGTCCTGCGAGTTGAACATCGGATTGGTCAAGCGGACTGAAATCACAGCCGTTAAACCTTCACGGACATCATCGCCGCTCAGGTTTGATTCCTTTTCCTTTATAAAGTTGTTTTTACGCGCATATTGGTTGACTACGCGCGTTAGAGCTGTCTTGAATCCTGAGAGGTGCGTACCACCATCGGGTTGTGGAATGTTGTTTGTAAAACAGTAAATGCTCTCTGAATAGCTTCTGTTGTACTGGAACGAGACTTCGACTTGAGTTTCGCCTTGGTCCTTGAAAAAGTAAACAACCTTGGAACCGATAGGATCCTTACTCTGATTGAGGTGTATGACATATTCAGCGATTCCACGTTGATGGTGAAATACTTCCAGTTCACGATCATTGAGTTCATCGAGGAAGCTAATCTTCACTTCTTTGTTCAGATAGGACAATTCACGGATTCGTCCTAAGAAGAGCTCTGCACGATAATCCAGCTGCCCTGTTTGATCCAATGCCATCGCGAAAATATCGGGATCTGAAAGCCAGCGTTGTGTTGTTCCAGTATTGGTAACTTCACATGTACCAATGACCCTTGTCGGAACTGTGACGACACCGCGTTCAAAGCGAACCTGATGCATCTTGCCATCGCGACGAACTGTGGTCTCAAGCCAGAGGGACAACGCGTTGACACACGATGCGCCAACACCGTGTAGACCACCTGATGTCTTATAACCACCATCTCCAAATTTACCGCCAGCATGAAGCTCGGTCATCACCATCTCGACGCCCGGCTTACCTGTTTGCTTATTAACATCTACTGGGATGCCACGCCCATTATCCGTAATGGTTATCGATCGGTCGGCATGAAGTGTGACGTGAATCTCGGTGCAATAGCCTGCTAATACTTCATCGATCGAGTTGTCAATAATCTCTTTAAAGAGGTGATGCAATCCACCAAGACCGGTGTCACCAATATACATCCCGGGGCGCTTACGGACAGCTTCAAGACCCTCGAGCATACTAAGTGCATCGGCGTTGTAGTCATTTTCTACACGCTGAATTGATGGAGTTGCGTAATCAGATTCCAAATCGGAGTCGGTGAAGAGGTCCTGCTGGTCGTCGTTCAAGAGAGCATCCTTAATAAGGGCCACTAAAGACCCTGTTAACATTAATATTATAGCCTGTCACGGATTGGCTTGCCGCTGTGTGGCCTTGGGGCGTCCTGTACCTGAACATACTGTAGAAACCTGGGGGGTGTCCCCTGTTTCATATAGCGCGACATTGCCATCCTATATATAGATGATTCTGCGATTTCGAGAGCTCAATCTTGATATATCCGAAAATACCCATTTTTCTCCTTGCGTGCGGTCTCTTGTGGCTGTATTCTTCTCCTTGCGTCCGATGCCCAAGTGCTTCGGATGCGGATTGAAGCTTAGTCTTCTAGCAGTTTTTTACATACAAGATAGTGTGCATCCATTGTCAGAATCCACGTTCTTTGAGGATCAATGATGGTGGTTATGCCTAGTAACTTTTTAGCAGATGTTTTGATTTTATCGAGCAGATGCGTTTGTTTTGTTT
>CAIRTT010000547.1 GCA_903881535.1 uncultured Armatimonadota bacterium | reverse complement strand
GCTCGCGCCATTTACAGCAAATGGAAACAATGCGACCAGCTACGCAGAGATCCGTGAAGCACAGTCGAAGCCTGCTGAAAAGGACAAGCGAGTTGGTGTTGCAGTCATCACGGATGTCGGGGAAGAAAAGGACATCCACCCACGCAAGAAGGGGCCCGTCGGCGAACGATTGGCACTTCAGGCAGCACGGATTGCCTACGGCAAAAAGAACGATGGCGCATCCCCAAGCTTGCGTAACGTCCGCTACTACGATGGCACAGCGATGGTGTCGTTCCGAAACACTGGAGCTGGACTTGTTATCAAGGGTGGAACCATCAACGAGAATCCAGTCCCAAGTGACAAGCTAATGGGCTTTCAAATCTCGGGCACGGACGGTGTTTGGTACGATGCCGATGCCGAAATCGTCGACCGTGACCGTGTCGAGCTCAAAAGTTCGAAGGTTGCCAAGCCGAAGAATGTCCGCTTCGCGTTCATCAACTTCCCACTCGCAAACCTGTTCAGTATCGGTGGGCTTCCCGTAGAGCCATTCCGTACCGACAGACCGTAGGTTTTTAGGGAGTTTTGAAACCAGCAACCACTGCAGGTCACTAGACTCGCGGTGGTTTTTCTTTTGTTTGGAAATGTGTGTTCAGTGATTAGAGGACGATGGCCTCACCCAGTCGTAGCACCCTGTACGGCTGGGAAATCGATTCACAGGCATCCACAAACTCCTGTGGATCTGCCGTGTTGAAGGCAAACAAATCGTAGTGGTTTGGAATCACGCATTTGACATTTAGTGAATGGGATAGTGCAGCGGCTTCAGGACCCGAAAAGTTGCCAGAGACGCCTCTGCTCGGGTCGCGCCCATTGATGGGCAACAGCGCCATATCAGGTTTGTAAGGCAACACCGTGGCAGCAAGACCATCGTAGGGGACACAGTCTCCGCTGTGGTAAATCGTCTGTCTACCAATCGTGATGCAATAGCCGTGGTACTTGTAGTCGCCGTTTTCATCCGTGTCAAGCGTTTCATGCGCAGCAGGCACTGCGGTAATCGTACATCCATGAACGTCTGACGAGGTCAGCGTTTCATAAACGGGAACATCGACCAGATAGGTCGCCGCATTGGTGACTCCGGCACTGACTAAGCGATCATGCGCAAATGTATAGTTCGCCCGCGGAACGATAACCTTTAAACCCGGGTTTGCATCAATCAGCTTCGCAAGCGTCTCGCCATCAAGGTGATCCGTGTGGTTATGCGAACTGGTAACAAACGAAATGCCCGTCAGGCGCTCCGGAGCAATGACCATTCGGGAAACACGTTCGTGAGGCTTTTTCGTTTCCGCATATTTCCGCGTCAGAGAATCCGAGAGGTAGGGGTCGATAATGAAGCGATACCCACCATGACAGACCAAGTAGCCGCTTTGACCAAGCCAGGCAACGATGACCCCATTCGGATGGGCCACTTCTAGGTGCGCGATGTTGTCAAGGAATGCATCATCGGTAAATAGGGGTTCAATCACCTCTATCCACCACGCTCCTTGCGCACTATCTCAACACCGGCACACATATTCGTAAGCTTACGACTGGCCGCCCAGCGTGCTGTCTGTGAAAGTCCGCAATCCGGGGCAAAAGCGAGCTGCTCGGCTGGTGCATGTTCAAGGCACATGCGAACACGGCGGGCTACTTCGTCAACGGTCTCGATGTAGTAAGACTTCACATCGATGATTCCGACGGCCGCCACTTTCCCGGTATCCGTAATCGCACGGATAACCTCAAGCTCTGCAAACTCCCGGCTTGCCATTTCGACATGGATTTCATCAAGCGACATCCCGAGGAAAGCAGGGAACATCGGGGCATACTGGCGCGGACCTACAGCTCTTGCCTTGAAGTTCCCAAAGCACAGGTGCGTCGACAAATGACACTTGCCGACGATAGGCGCAACCGTGCGATTGAAAATGTCTACAAAGCGCTCTGGGTCTTCTTTGTGGGCGTAGCAGCTCATGCTCGGCTCATCAACCGTGATCTCCGTACAGCCGGCATCAACGAGCGCAATGAGTTCAGCCTGAATCAGTGGAAGCAGCGCTTCTGTCACTGCCCAGCGGTCTGTGTACACATCCCCAGGGACCAAACGCCCACTCATCGTGTACGGTCCTGGGACACTGGCCTTCAGCACTGGCCCGGCAGGCGCAATCCGCTTCAGACGTGAAAACTCTTCAAGCGCACCCAGTCCACTTTCTGCACGAAGCGGGGAGACAATCTGATGTCGTCCCCGCTGGTCATGTGCCGGAGGTCCAAAACGCCGCGGGCTGTCGCCCTCAAGCTCAATGCCCGTCAAAAAACCATAGAAACTCAGGTTGAAGTCAAGGCGTGTCTGTTCGCCATCTGAAATCACATCAAGGCCGGCATTCACTTGGTCAGCAACGGCAACACGAACAGCATCGTTTTGGATTTCCGCGATGTCATCTGGTCCGAACTGGTCAAGGTGCTCGGATGCAAACTCAAGCCAGCTTGGGAAAGGGTAAGACCCGATGACGGTGGTTCGGAGGGGAATCGTGGACATGGTTTATTCTAACTTACTCGGCAGAGACGCCGACATTCTCGTAGAGCTTGGCGATGCGGTGTGCATGCTCATCGTAGGCGGACTGAAAGAGTGTCGTTGATTTCTCGGTTCCCACAACTACACCAGCCGTCAAGACCTTTGGAGGCGACCCAGCAGCCGTCAGGAGTGCGGCCGTTTCGGCCTTGAGACAGTTGATGAGCATCGCACCGCCCACTGTGGAGCCGGGGGCAACAGGCGTTTCAAGGCCATCGATGTATACCATCGCATCCCCTTTGGGCGCTCCCGTATCAAGGACGATGTCGGCGAAGTCCATCAGCTTCTTCCCAGATGCCGCCTTGCTTGTGCTTGGATCAGCGTGTTGACTGCTCACGATTGCGATTACGCGAATGCCAGCGGCTTTAAAGCCTGCGGCCATTTCGATTGGCACAACGTTACAGCCAGAGCTGCTGATGACAATGGCTGTGTCTACAGAAGAGAGGTCGAAGTTGCGCAATATCTGGTCTGCAAGCCCGGAAACATTCTCGAGGAACATCGCCTGTCGTTGACCATTCGCTCCCACAACGAGGTTGTGGAAGGACAAAGAAAGCTCGACAATTGGATTCCAGCCTGGGAAGGATCCGTAGCGTGGCCACATTTCCTCAACCATCATCCGACTGTGACCGCTTCCGAAGACGTGCACCATACGCCCGGCGAGAATGGTGTCGCTGCACCACTTGGCGGCGAGTTGGATGTTCTCCTGTTGGGCGCGTACACGTGTGATGATTCCTGTACAGGAATCAAGGTAGCGATCTGAATACGTGTCAGTGCGGGTCATGCTGTAATCCTCCAAGTGACCATCCGCCATCTACGGCCAGCTGCTGGCCAGTGATACTCGCTGCGGCATCGGATGCGAAGAACAAAAGGGCATCCGCGATGGCATCCGCTTCGATAAATCCCTTTGTTAGCGGCTGGCGCCGCTTCACGAAGGCGCTAATCTCGGGGTTTTCCTGTGCCCGGATGCTCATCGGGGTACGCGTCAGCCCGGGAAGCACTGCGTTGACACGTATACCCTTTTCCGCATACTTACTGGCCGTGTGGTTTACAAGGCCCACAAATGCGCTTTTGGATGCCATGTAGGCGGCTGTTGCAAACCTGTCCGGTTCCGGATGAAACGCAAGGGCAGTTCCCGTGAGCGTGATACTGCCCTTTGCGTTGTTTGTCTCAAACATCCGAACCGCCTCGCGCGTTACGAGAAATGCCGTCGTCAGGTTGAGGTCAAATGTTTTATTCCATGCATCCAGTGTGACGCCCGTAAGAGGTCCATCCCCAAAGCTGCGCCCGGAGCCGCCCGCAACGTGAATCACATCGGTGACACCCGAAAGAGCCCTGAAAAGAGCTTCGACAGCCGTTTCATCCCGTAGGTCACACACACGTCCAGTGGCTCCCGTTTGGGTTGCAAGTTCGGCCACCTCAGTTATATCAATGCCTACAAATGTGACACTCATCCCACTGCTGGCAGCCTTTCGCACAACCGCTGCCGCAATTCCGGAGCTGCCCGTGACCAGCAGGTGCTTAGGCATTTTCTGGAATCGCACCCGCCGGCAAGCGCAACACAGTGCCAACCTTTACTGGTTTGCCGGTATCCGCACTCTCAATCGCCGCAAAACACAGCTTCAGTGAACGAAGGTTTCCTTCTGCATCATTGCGGGCCTTTCGACCCGTTGTGGCAGAATCCAGCAGCTCAGCCATCGTCCCTGCAAAGCCATCGTTGAACCACTTACCTTCAAGATTTGGCGTGGCTCGTCCTGACTTCAAGTGGACCGAAAGTGTCTGCGTTCCGAGGTCGGGGCCAGTGCTCGTGACGCTACCATCGGTGCCAATGACGGTAGTCGAATCCCCCGAGCCGTACAAACATCCAGCATCAAATGACATCGTCGCTCGCCCACCCGGCCATTCCACGACTGCTGTTGCTTCAAGCGGTGGCAGGCCAAGGTCATCCCGCGGATCGCCGCGAAAAGCGGTTACTGTGACAGCAGCATCAACGGGCAACAGCGATGCGACAAAGTCGAACCAGTGAATGCCAAAGTCATAGAGGACGATGTCACGCATCTTGGCAAAGGGCGTGCCGGCAATCCACGTGTGATTCCAGTGGATCTGTGTGTGGATGCTCGTGATACGGCCAAGTGTTCCGGATGTCACTAGCTCACGAATGTAGGAAAGATGCGGCGCAAAGCGTCCATTTTGGTTTACGCAGAGCATCACACCATTTTGCTTAGCGAGAGCAATCATCTCAGATCCGGTCTGGATGTCAGTCACAAATGGCTTTTGCGAAAGCACATGATGTCCGCATTCGATTGCCCGCTTGATCAGTGGTGGCCGATGCCTAGTATGTGTGGCGATATCGATTGCATCCAGGTTGTCAAGGGCAAAAATGTCCTCAGGGTTGTCTGTGACGAGCGCATCCGGGAAGAACTGGTCAGCCCGCGACTGTGCACGGTTTTTATCGATGTCACAGAAAGCTACGACCTTCCAGCCACGGGATTGGTAGGCGGCGAGGTGCGTGCTTGCGATGCCTCCACAGCCGATGATGGCTAAGCGAACATCTCGCTCGATGGCCGGCGGCATATACGGAAGTGCTGGCGCATCGATCTCGGGGACCGTTGCCGCAACAAGTGCGTACTGGTCATCGGTAGGGAGGGTGTCCGTCTTGCTCATACGTAATTCAAAGTCCTTCCTGCGGCTGCGGATGCAGCGGCAAGGTCTACAATTTTCTGTCCAATCCGGCAAATACGCGGCGTAAGCGGCGCATGAAGTGATTCTGGTGATGCGGCAGTGGCATCGAAATGCTCGATGATGTTACGCATCGGTGTTGAAAGTGTGTCAACCGCGACTGGCGTTGGAACCGGATGGTCCATCGTCTGAATCATCACATGGTCTTCGTAGTCATAGCTGCTGATGGTTCCCGCAGTTCCTACTACGACAAAGCCACATTTTGGCTGTGGTTGGATGGTCCAAGGGTCTGTAAAGGTTCCCCAGCGCGTTTCGAATTTTGAGAGTCCACTTGCGTAACGGCAGACGACGATTGCATGTTCATCCACGGTGTGCGAATCGACATTATCCGTGATGGCAGTGACCGTCAATGGCTCACGCCCACCGAGGAACCAGGTACCGAGGGTGGTCCCGTAGCCAAGATAATCGAGGAGGCTTCCGCCACCACGCGCGGGGTCGTACCACCAAGATGCACGCTTCATCTCGGCAGCTTCATCCTCTGAAACCTCGATTTTGTCTGCTAGATGGCGAAGCGGCCCACGGTTTCCATCGTAGAAATGAACTTCAAGGACATCCCCGATCGTGCCTTCATCGATCAGCCGCTTAGTCGTGATGTGCGGTGGGTACCAGGCAAGGGGCCAGTTGATCGCGAGTGTGCGTCCGGCTGCAACGGATGCCTCTATCATGCGGTCAGCATCCGCTACATTTGCGGCAAATGGCTTTTCACAGATCACATGAAGGCCGGCTGCAAAGGCGGCCACGGTTACGTTTGCATGCTCAGCAGTCGTCGAGCAGACAATGGCTGCATCTGCCCCCGATGTGGACAACGCAGTCATCAAATCCGTGTAAACCTGTTCAGCGGGGATTGCGTGGGCTTCGATCGCAGCTGACATTTTGCTCATGTCAGGATCATAAATGCCGGCAATCGAGCATCCAGGCGTATCGGCTACGAGGCGTAGCAGATCACCCATGTGCATATGGTCAAAGCAAAGTCCAAGGTAGCGCATTGGCTTATCCTCCTAGTTCTTTTGAATACGGTCTGGTGCATAGGCAGAGAGCTCTGCACACGATGAAAAGTTCTGGTTAGGGTTGGTACCGTTGGCTGGGATGCCGCTTACGCGGACACCGACAATGGATCGAGGCGCTTGCAGGCGTAAGGTAAATTCCTGTCCATCGGTGAGCGAGGGCTGCTGGTCAGCGCTCGTCTGTGGATAACCCGGCAGGCGTCCAAGCGCCTTCCAAGGACCACCAGGTGCTTCCTGGACTTCCACCATCGGGGCTCCCACAAACCATCCGCCATCAAAGAAACAATGTCCGTGGGTGAAGATAATCTTGTCGATGTCCACTTGTTCCGCGGTGTGCACAGCGTACCAATCCAGCTCCGCCCTCGCACCACTATGCGTCACGACGATGGACTTCGGCTCGCCATCCACGATGGAGC
>CAIRTT010000546.1 GCA_903881535.1 uncultured Armatimonadota bacterium | reverse complement strand
ATTAGAGACTCAGGGGTCAGTGCCTTCGCATGGCCATCAGCAAAAAGGTAGTTGACCTTTGCTTGGTGCGCACCGAGGTTGATACGCATTGCACCGGGCCTCGAAGAACACCAGGTTGCCGTCACGGTGTTTGGCCACATTGGGAACTTCTGGTTTGTCAGGTATTCGGCCCAGCCAGCTGCTTCATAGGTGCGATAGCGCCAGTAGGCATAGCCTTCCGTATACGATGCACTAGTCCAGAGCTCATAGGAGGAAACGGTGTCTGCAGGTGCACCCACAGATGCAAGGCTCAAGGAAGCATTCGCATCGTAGTAAGGGTGCAAACCAAATGCAAACCACTCATCTGTGTTGCGGTAGTGGGTGAACGAATAGCTGATTGCTTTACCAAAGGTTGCATCACAGTCATCACGCTGAATGCCATCACTTGGACACTTCCAAACGTCATCGTTCTTGATGTACGGCTTGAGAGCATCTTGGATGCCATATGCCCATTTACCAGGACCGAAGGATGCGTAGTTGAGGTTGTACAAGCGAAGACGTGGGAATGTCTCATCGTAGTCCTGGATGTACATCATTTCGCTGATACCAAGCTGTTTCATGTTAGAAAGGCAGCTGGTCTGGCGTGCTTTGTCGCGGGCTTGGGCGAAAACAGGGAACAGGATAGCGGCGAGGATCGCGATAATCGCAATGACAACTAGTAGCTCGATCAAAGTGAATGCAGCGGTTTTACGTGAATTCATGGCAGGACTCCCTATCATAAACGTCGGTGTTTATAGCCGGCGGTACCCGGATTATACATAGTATATTTACTTTGTACACTTACCAAATTATCGGGGTTTGAATGGATAAACATCCAAGTGAAACCGCTACCTATTGGGTGATGGTAGTCAAGATAGGTACACCGCTGTTGCACCAGTTCAAAGTCGGAAACTGTGCGCTACCCCATCGACATTTCCACGTTGCACGCGCCTGAATCAGATCTAAATCGGACGATGATGCCCAAAGCGTCTCTGGCAAACTGAGACCGCCTATATTGCAAACAGTGTTCATCATCAGTGATGGATCGACGATTTGCAGCTGTCCAGGGATTGTCCCTAATGTTATAGATGCGGCGTGCGAAGCCAGCCACATCCCATCGGCAGAAAGGCAAGCGGATTCCCCATGAACCTTTAGGTCGTGGAACCTCTGCCGGAGACTGATGGCTCTCTCGATGTCAGGTTCAACCTTTTCGTTTAGCCGACTCAGCATCAACGGTGCAAGATCGGGTAATTGAACTTGATCGCTCGGAATAACCAAATGGGGTGCAAGACACCCTCGATGCCCAAATGCCAACAAATCTGCCATCCAGCGGTCATCCGTACGTGCCTGTTCTAAATCGAGAACTAAAATCGATTCAGTATGTCCAAACCCGATGACCATCCCGGGTTCCGGGAATCGCTTGCGGTAAAGCGCAAGCGTAGCATCTGATCCAAACACTAAAATACGGTCACATTCATCCCAGAATCCGCCGTCGAGGAGCACATCCCCCGCTTGTGTCGTTACTTCGACATCACACCTTTTCGCGATTTGGGTTGTATCAGATGTCCGCCTGATGATGTCCTGTAACAGATGAATACTCGAGATATCTCTTGCCGGGATCTTGATTTTCACAGGAATATTCAAGCAATCTGCAAGCAAAAGATATGGCCAGAGTGCCGTTGGAACCGATGATGCTCCCACGATACCAAGACGCTTTACGGGGCGAGTCGTTAATGGGGTTACCGGAGGCACTTCCGATACTAAAGATCGATAGGCCTTCGCGATGGTTACAGCAACGTCATCTTTGTAGCCGTAGGACTGTGACAGAGCTACCACAGAACGATCATCAAGCGTGTTCAACCTACCAAACATCAAGTGGAGCTGAGCAGCAGAGACAATCGAAGGACTCATCATGGGTATACTAACGCACCATGGCAAGCAAACCAAGCACAGCGCAACAGCCTCTCCAACCGGATGATTTATCTGCTCACGAGATCGTTTCGGAGCTGCTGTCAGCGACCCCTCCGACAGATGCCCGCTATCCGTTTCTTCTCCTCCTCCGCGACAAAGCAGAGCGATCGGAAAAGCAACAGGAAGAAGCATCGGAGGTAATCGCGCAATACGAAGCGGCCTATGAAAAACTCACCAAACCGGCGAACAGAATCGTAACGTACCTCGGCCCACTCGAAAATAATCTCCACCTGATTGTCGCGGGAGACCAAGAGTTTGTTTGTGAGCTGGATCCCGGTGTCGACGCAGGTGATCTCGCCGTCGGTGACCGTGTGCGTGTCAATGATGCCTATGCGATTCTCGGTAAGACGCGGAGCCTTGCGATTCCGAGTGTTGCCAAGGTGTCAGATGTCCTCCCCGATGGCCGCTTGCGCATCGGTGCGGATATGCAAGGCGGTGGTGGCCGCGTCGTTTCGGCACCATCCGGGTTTACGGTAAAGCAAGGTGATGATGTCATCTTGGATGCAAGTGGACGCATCCCAACGGATGTCATCAGCAAATCAACATCGACGGATTATTTCCTTGAAGATGTCCCGCAGGTAGGTTGGGAGCGTGTTGGTGGACAGGATGAAGCGAAACGCGTCATTCGCGAAGCAATCGAATTCCCCCTCATCTACCCTGATCTCTATAAGCGATTTGGGAAGCGGGCGATGAAGGGCATTCTCCTTTACGGGCCTCCAGGCTGCGGCAAGACGATGCTTGGCAAGGCTACCGCGTACAACCTGACACAGGAATACAACCGCCGGACTGGGCTGAATGCAAAGGAATGTTTTCTCTACATTAACGGCCCGAAGATTCTCAACATGTGGCTAGGAGAGTCCGAGCGGCAAGTCCGTGAGATTTTTGCAACCGCACGGGAAAAGGCAAGTGCGGGACAGCTAGTCTTCATCTTTATCGACGAAGCTGAAAGTATCCTCAGAACGCGAAGCTCCGGCCGATTCACAAACATCTCGAACACCATCGTTCCGCAGTTCTGTGCTGAAATGGATGGAATTGTAGGGTCCGACAATATTGTCGTGATGCTGACATCCAATCGACCGGATTACATCGATCCTGCGATTCTGCGCCCAGAGCGCATCGATCGACGTGTGCGTGTCCGCCGGCCAGACCGGGATGCCGCGACCGACATCCTCCAGATTTATCTCAACGGCGATTTACCTTTTGATGCTGATTTACTATCAAAGCATGATGGAGATGCAAAGGCCATTGCTGCGCGGCTGGTAACGGAAACGATCCAGTACATTTGGCAACAAACAGCAAAGTCTGAGTTCCTGGATGTGTACCTCCGCAGTGGAGGAACGACACGTTTGTACTGGAAAGACCTTGTCAGCGGAGCGCTTCTATCAAGCCTCGTGGAACGTGCAAAGTCCTTTGCAATTCGGCGTGCAATCGAAACGGGTAACCACGACCTCGGTCTGTTATTGAGTGATTTCACCGATGCTGTCGATGCGGAATACAAGGAAAACGAGATATTTCCGAAGAGTGATTTAGTTGAAGACTGGCTGATGTTAATAGATCAAGCACCTGAGAACGTTGCAGATGTCAAACCAATTCGTGTCGATACCCGAGGCACGGGGAGCGCTCGTATCGACTCTGGAATTATCTAGTCCCCCCGAAACCATCGGAAGTCTCTTCGAGGAGCTTCGCCAATAACAAAACGCCTTATACTTGTTTTATGAGTCTAAATGGCCGTGACTACGATTACATCGTAATTGGCAGTGGAGCTGGCGGTGGCACATTTGCTGGCATCGCAGCTGTTACAGGTGCGAAAGTACTGGTGATAGAGCGCGGACCACGTGCTGCGCAACTGGACAACGACCATTTGTTCAATCAGAGACTCAGCATATATGGGCATAATGCCGGCCCTGACGGGACCCAGACTCGCATCGT
>CAIRTT010000545.1 GCA_903881535.1 uncultured Armatimonadota bacterium | reverse complement strand
GGCACCCTGCAGATGCGGACGATTGATCGACACGATAACAGTCGAAACAGTCGAGGCAACAGTGGCAAGGTTGGCCGAACGAGCGCCCAGAACCTGCTTGCCAGACGCAGCGGTGGCCATAATACGGCCAGCGGTAGCGGACTGGTAAACAGCAACCTGTGCGTTGGTCGCAACGGCGGTCTTCTTGACAACCGCGAGGCCGCCAATCTGATACCAGCCGAAGAGGCCAGCGGTGTTGGCCGCCATTGCAACGGCCACCGGAGTCGCCTGATTGGCCGTATTGGCCGACAGGGTGGTCTGGTAGGTCGTGGCATTGTAGGTCACCAGCGAGCCAACCACGGTGCTGGCAACGCCAACAAGCATGATAAACTCACCTTCGCCGTAGGTCGGGTCGAACGCGCGGACAACCTGCCCAAGCGTTCCCGGCGGCGTGGGAATGGCAGACGAGCCATTCGCCATCGTGACACCGGCATCAGTATTCGCAATCTGGAGCATTCCAGCGCGATTTTCAGTGAATGAATAGGCCATGTTGTGTTTCCTTTAAGCGATGAGGACACCCTGAAACTGCGAACCGGAGCAGGTCAGATTGCCCGCCCAGCCGATCAGCTTCACGATAGCGTCCTGATTGACCGACTGGCGTTCGCCACCAATCGGAACAAAGTTGCGGTCCACATGCGGCCTAAACATCAGATACTTGGTGTTCAGGAAGAACATATGGTTAGCGGTAGCGGCAGCGCCGATACCACCGTCAAGCACAACATCCGACGCCATACCAGCGCCATAGTACTTCAGCGAGGCAAAGCCAGCGCCAGCCATCGACGAACCGGAGTCCGAGATGCGCTGGATGGACTGCAACGACTGCAGGTACAGGCGATAGTAGTTGTTGTCGGCAACGATCAGGTCAGGCTTGTCCGTACCACGGATAAGCTGCACGGCCAGAGCATCCATGTACTGCTGGATGTTCGAGGCAGTAACAGCCGAACCGCCGTTGGTCACGCCAGAATAGGCAACCGACTGCCAGAACGAGAACGACGCGCGGTTGATGCCGCCGTAGGTGCCCGAGCTAGGCGCGTCAGGAACAGCAGCGCCGAGGCCGGTGATGTTCTTGCCGCTGTTGCCAGTGCCGTCCAGATACAGGTCGCCCGAAATGCGGTTAGCCAACTGGGCTTCCGCAACGTTCATACGGCCATCCAGCAGGTCGATGATCGCTTCCTTACCGGAGTTCTGGATCATTTCCAGACCGGAGATGGTGATCGCCGAGGCATACTGAGTGATCGAGAACTGAGCAGCCGAAATGGGGCTGTTCTGGGACACGTTCAGCACTTCATAGCCAGAATAGCTATTAGTGTTGTTCGTGGTGCTGTCATTGTACATGATTTCCTGCAGAATGACGTTACCGCCGCTGAAGGTCTTCACATTACCACGGTCCTTCAAACGGCGAAGGAGCGCGTTATTGTTGGTCACGTTGTCGGCCAGTTCACCGCTGCGGCTCTGAATATTGGTCGCAATGATGTCACTGATCGAACTATTGGCGAAAGCCATTGGGTAGTCCTTTCAAGTTTATCAAAAACGCTCGTTCACACTGTCGAATTGTTCCAACAGCATAGAGCGTCTATCTTGCGCTTTGGTCGTAGTCTTGGTGCCGGGTGTGGAACTTTTGACACTAACCGCTGCCGCCTTAGCCGCTTTCGCAGCCCGATTGGCCGACGATGATTTCTGAGCCGCAGCTTCTGCCTGTGAGCGTTGCTGTGTCTGTGTGAAAACGTCGTCGTTAAGGCGAATAGCCTTTTCATAGGCTTCTTCTAACGTACCAGCCACGCCGCTCTGTAGGAGCTTAATCATGTCTGGACGCACTTCTTCAAAGTACTCTGCCTTACCGGCAAAGCTATTAATTTCGCCCAGCAGAGACTGGTTTTCCGCCATTTCCTGCTGCTGTTTGAAATTACTGATTTCCCCGCGAACGCTGTTTAACTCGTTCTGCAGGGCGTAATAATTGGGGTCAACCGGGCCAGCCTGTTGGTACGGATCGACTTCACCCAAATTGATGCCATAGGACTGGGCCAGACTGGCAAGATAGGCCCGCTTCTGATCCGGCGGGGCATTGCGAAGCACATGGTCAGCTTCCATGAGCGCCTTCACGGCGCGGGGAGCGTCAATGCCAAGGCCCTGAATGGTGTTCATGTAAGGCTGGATAGCCTCATTCATCTGGTCGGCAAACTGGGCTTTTGAGCGCAAAGGCTCAATACCAGCCCGCATTTCTTCCTCACGCTTGTAGGCGTATTCCTGCAAGCGGGGATCGGCGGTCTGCCAGACTTCGTGGTAATCGCGCTTCCAAGAGGAAGGCGGGCGTTTCCAGACGGGTTCTTCAACCGCCGGGGCATCTTCCGCTGCATCCTTGGCCACAAACTTGCCATTAGGAGCGCGTGAGGCCGGTTCTTTGGATTCTGGCTGTTCGTCAGCCTGAATATCGTCAAATTGCTGGGCAAGCAGTTCTTTACGATCTACGCCCTTGTCGTCGTCTTCTGGAATGATCTGATCTTGGGTGTCCAAGTTCATCGTCTCCTTAGTTGTGCAAGTATCTGATTAGCCTGACGGTCACTCATATCCCCCAAACGCCTGTGTAACATCTCGCGGCGATTGGTCGGTATCGGCGGCGGGGTGTTCTGCATTGTCTCGTTTCCGATCTCAATGCAGTTATGCTGGCGTAAATGTTCTCTATGCTTGGAACGCGAAGTAATCATACTTCCGTCAACCATGCTCTTATAGGGTTGAATGTCAAGCATAATTTGGTGACCAGACTTTGTATGCTTGTCGAGTTCTTCACGAACCCATACTAGCTCGTCATCTTGATACTCAGCCAGCAAGCCTTTGCGGTCATATACAGCGCGGTATCTACTCATAGAAGCACCATCAAATCTTCATCTTCCATTTCTAAATATTCGTTCCAAAGACGTTCAGTACGGTCCAAGTTATTGATTAGCTTATCAAAGTCTATATTAGGTAATGACTTGTCAGCTTTTTTGCTAGACTTGGCTTTTACTTCAAACCCAGCCGTAAGTTCTTTGGCTAGGTCCGGCTTGCCTTCAACAATACGCTCATAGGCCGCAATGACATCTTTGCGCCTCTGCTCAAGCCGTTGTTTTTCCTCATCAAACCGCTTCTGTAGTTTCTTGTGGTAATCGCCGTCATGGGTGTCATCAACAATGATGATCGGCTCTGGGGTGTAAAATACCGTGCCTGCCGCGCCCGTGGCTTCCGCGCCGGTCAGGGCAACAGTGACGCCGCCAAAGCCTACGGTCCCTACTTCGCCCGTGGCGGCGTTGCCGACTAGCGGGTCCGCGTCTGTCTCTGAGACGGTCCCCACCGCCCCCGTGGCCTGTACGCCTGTCAGGGCAATCGTATTGACCGGGCCAGCGGTCCCCACGGCACCTGTGGCGGCATTT
>CAIRTT010000544.1 GCA_903881535.1 uncultured Armatimonadota bacterium | reverse complement strand
GCGTCCATCTGGATGCCAAGCATCAGACCCTTGCCGCGAATGTCGGTTATTTTGCCAGCATGCTTTGTCGCCAGAATATCCAAGTGGTTTCTAAGGTATTTTCCGAGGCGTTTTACTGTAGCCCCAGCATCCATGTCTGAGAGAGCCTTCAATGTCGCCGATGCCGCAGCGCACCCACCGGGATGCCCGAGAAATGTAGATGTATGTATGGACTCACCGGTTGAAACTGGCCAGCCTGACATCGCATCACCAGTGCCAATACACGCAGAGATTGGCATCCCACCGCCGAGAATCTTGCCACAGGCGATGATGTCCGGAGTGACTCCATGATGCCGATGAGCAAACACTTCACCTGTACGCCAAAAGCCCGTAAAGACTTCATCCACGATGAGAAGAGCACCTGTAGCATCGCAGAGGGAACGTAGGTCCGTCAGCCACTCTGTCGATATTTCCTGGACACCACCACGGCCCTGAATCACCTCGACCAAAACTGCAGCCGTGTCAGGTGGAAGCGTATGAACCGGTTCTCCATAGGGCAGGTGTGTGACAAAATCTGCCAAGTGTTGCTGAAAAGGCATTCGGAAATCTGCACGCGCCGTTGCGTTGAGCGCTCCAAGATTTAAGCCATGGTAGCCGCCGGTAAATGCGATGATTCGGTGTTTTCCCGTTCGCAAAATGGCTGACTTAATGGCCGCTTCGACGGCATCCCCGCCGCTTGTACCCAGCAGGACTTTGGCATCCGCAAGACCACTGAGCTGACTCAGCTGCTCACAAAGCTCGAGCTTTGCAAGCGATGGATGCACATCTCCCATTCCATGCAGAAGACGGTTACCTTGTTCTGAGATGGCAGCTGTTGCCGCCGTCGTTCCGTGGCCGAGAGCGCTGACGCCAAAGGCGGCTGTCATATCGAGGAGGCAGTTGCCGTCGACATCCGTGATAAGGCAGCAATCCCCGGATTCCCAGAAGATAGGGAAGGAATCATCCTCAGGGAGAAATGTCACATTGCGCGCTTCGACAGAGCGAAGCCGGGCAGCGAGTGCCCGGCTCTTTGGTCCCGGAAGGGGTGTTCTGATGTCCGGAAGCACTTGTGATTAGCCGTGCTTCAGGATGTCGATCACCTGCGGGTGGAGATGGCGGTTTGCCGCGACAAAGTCGCGTCCGTAAATATCTTCTTCGCCCGTCCACGTTGTCCCAAGTCCGCCCGCTTCCCGCAAAATGACAGGCATCGGTCCTACATCCCACGGGCTCTTAAGAGGATCCAGCATGATATCAACACGACCCGTCGCAACAAGAGCGTATCCAAATGCATCCCCCCAAGTCCGCTGGAGATACGTCGCCTTAGACAGCTGCTCAAAAGCATCTGAGCGTTGCTGCGAACGAACAATGGATGAACAGGTAACCACAGACTTTGAAAGGTCACGGTTGGTCGAAACGCTACATTTACGACCATTCCAATACGCACCCAAGCCATCTGCGGCGCAAATCATGTCATCGAGTGCTGGAAGATAGATTGCGCCTGCGATAATGCGTCCCTCGAGTTCGACGCCAATCAATGTGCCGTATAGCGGAACGCCGCTCACAAAAGCTTTTGTGCCATCAATCGGATCACAGACCCAGCGGTATGGAGCCGTTCCCGTCGACTCGCCTTCTTCTTCGCCGAGAATCGAATGGTCTGGAAACGATGCCAAAATTCGCTCGCGAAGGACGCGCTCAGCTTCACGATCGGCCACAGTGACCGGAGTGTCATCCTCTTTCCAGTCAGGCTGAACACCCGTCTGAAAATAAGCAAGCGTCCGCTTACCAGCTAACAAAGCAGCATCAACACAAACATCCAAAATGTCTCTCAAATCCGTCGTGGCCACGTTATTTATCCTCTTCAGTCTTGGTTCTGTCCGATTTCCATGAGGCAATCGTCTTCCACCACGGCGTTTTGACAACCGTGTTTGCTAACTTCGCGCCGGGGATGACTTCCATTCCCGTTTTGGCAGCATCCGTCGTCGCCCGCCTCAGAAAGTCACGGCGCGAAACCGGCTGCGGCTTTTCGTCCGATGAACTTTGCTTCGCTTCGTCGTTATCGTTCATCTTTGTTTACCCCGGCGGCCAAAAAAGCTGGCGCCCACCCAAAATATGCGCGTGGAGATAGGGGACAGTCTGACCGCCCTCAACGCCAGTGTTCATCACCGTACGAAACCCACCCACACCAAGCCCACAGACGTCTGCAGTCTTTGCTATTCCAATGAGAAAGCCTGCTGCTTCCGCTTGAGTGAGCTGGCTGATGCAGCTGATATCCCTAATGGCGACCTTTGGGATAACGAGAATGTGAATGGGCGCGACGGGAGTGATGTCCGGGAATGCGATAACAAAGTCATCTTCATAAACCGCCTGCACGGGAATCTGACCACTGGCTATCTTTGCAAAAATGCACGATGCAACATCTGGAGGAGTATCGGCTTCCATAGAATGATTCTATCGGCAATCAAGCATCTGAATCGCTTGGACCTGCGAGGGAAATCCCGTGCTCAGACAGTGTCACAATCAAGCCATCATAGGCAAGACGGCGATTTTTCGGCAGCTGCGCTTCAACGGTTCCATGCTCGAACGAATGTGACATATGCGTGATCAGTCCGAGTCGGGGAGCGAGGCGATTCAGGACATCGAGGGCCTCGGGGAGGACAAAATGGCTTGCATGCGGCTTACTATCCGGTCGTACCGCTCCTACGACCACGACATCTTTGCCCTCAAACATAGCCATCGTATCTTCGGGAATCAGGCTGACATCGGTGCAGTACACAAAGCGGTCACCGATTACATACGATGTCACATCTAAGGAGCCGTGCATATGTCGTGTTGCTTTTATCGTGATGCCAGCGAGCTCAATGGTTTGCCCGTAGTCGAGTTCATAGAGATGCAGCTGCGGCTTTCCGCCTCCCGGCCCCGTGTCCTTAAAGCAGTAGTCATAGACGTGCATCACGCGCTTTAGTGTCTGCGGAGATGCAAAAACATCCACAGGATTTCCCGATGCAAATGTGAACTGCCGCAGGTCATCCAAGCCATGGATGTGATCTGCATGGGCATGGGTTAGGAGAACGGCATCAACGCTAGGAACATATGCCGCAAGAAGCTGCAGGCGCATTTCAGGACCACAATCGATGAGAATCCGTCCGGTGGGTGTCGTAACGAGCACCGATGGCCGTGTCCGGCGGTTACGCGGATCAGTTGAGTGACAGACCGCGCAGGGGCACGCAATCATCGGGGTACCGGTACTGGTCCCGGTACCCAAAAACGTTACAGAAAACGGGATCGCCACCCGTTAGCGCATCGCCAATGTGCCACCATCTACATCGTAGTCTGCACCGGTAATAAACGATGCTTCTTCCGAACAGAGGTAGTGCACCATCGATGCGATTTCCGATGTCTTACCCATACGGCCCATTGGCTGCGCGCCACTAAGCTCCGCAAGCTTTTCAGCTTCCTGTCCGGGGTAGTTTTTGGCCAGATAGGCATCCACAAACGGCGTATGCACTCGCGCCGGGCAGACGCAGTTGCAGCGGATTCCCTGATGGATGTAATCCTGCGCGATGGACTTTGTCATCATCAAGACAGCTCCCTTTGTCGCGCTGTAAGCAAAGCGTTCAGCGAGGCTGACTTTAGCGGCAATCGAGCAGATATTGACGATGGCTCCCGAGCGACCCGTGTCTGTCAGACGCTGGATGGCCTGCTGGCAGCATAGAAAGACACCACGCGCATTCACTCCCATCAGCTGGTCAAACTTCTCCGGTGATGTGCCGAGAATATTGCCAACAAATCCGATACCAGCAGAGCAAACAAGAATGTCGATCGGAGCGATCTCATCGATTGCCGTGAAGGCTTCAGCCACTGATTCAGGACTACTGACATCCGTGGGGATAATCCGAAACGGAAAGCCATCCCGAGCATTCAAGTCGAGAACGGTAACCCGCGCACCGAACTCTGCAAGACGCTCGACAATCGCCTGCCCGATGCCACTTGCGCCACCGGTTACAACTGCATGTTTGCCATCGAGGCGAAGTGCACTCATGCCACCACCTCGCTGACACAGGTGTTACGCAGAACGCCGATACCCTCGATGTCAATCTCGCAGACATCTCCAGGATTCAGCCAGCGCTTCGGCGTACGTCCCATTCCTACGCCTTCAGGAGTTCCGGTCAGGATGACGGTTCCCGGAAGCAGGGTCAGCCCTTGTGAGAGGTAGCTGATGATGTGGCGGACATTGAAGATCATGTCAGATGTATGGCTTGACTGAAGCGTTTCACCATTCACGCGCGTTGACAGCGCCAAGTTATTCGGATCCGGGATTTCATCGGTGGTGACAATACATGGACCAAGTGGCGAAAATGTGTCAAACGACTTACCGCGTGCCCATTGCTTATCGAGGCGAAGCTGCCAGTCACGCGCAGAGACATCATTGCAGCAGGTGTAGCCGCAAACGTAATCAAGTGCATCCGCTTCAGAGACATGCTTTGCGCGCTTACCGATAACAATCGCCAGCTCACATTCGTAGTCGACTTCATCGGAAATGGCAGGAAGCTCGATATTTGCTTCGGGGTCCAACAGCGTGGATGTTGCCTTGATGAACAGCAATGGCCGCTCGGGAACGGGCATCCCACTCTCTTCGGCGTGACGCTTATAGTTGAGGCCGATGCACAAAATGTTCACTGGAACAACGGGTGCGAGGAGCGAAGCAACCTGTGCGATTTCACCCGTTTCGGTTCCACCGTTCCAGAGGGCATCTGAAAGCACACGTGCAGAGGTCAGAGAGGCATCTGTTGCGATGCCATGCAGGGTTTCACCAGCTTGGGTCAGAAATCGAATGATACGCATGTGCCAAGTCTAGCACTAACGCCTGCGGGATTCAATGTTTACGGGTTCGCTTACGCAATGCGCGGAGTTTGTCTACAACGTTTGCCTCGAGGTTCGCCTCTCCATAGCGACATCGTTCGTAACGCTGGATGCAAGTACGAACCTCGTCACGGATTGCTTCGTCCATACCATTGACATGCGTGTTGAAGTGATGAACCAGCGTTTCATTACCGACGTTTGGAATGCCAATTTTGCGGCAGAAGTGGTTGTATTCACGCACAAAGTCAGTGAAGCGTTTGTCTTTCACATCGATGTTCGTTTGACGTTTTCGCTTTACGTAAAATGAAATTCCCAAAATGATGGCGACAAACCCGGCAGGCACAGCGACAAATGCCAGATTGCCGCTTTCGAGCTCTGACCTTAGTGCCCGGATACCATCTGTGAGTTTTTCCCACTGCCTTGAAAACCAGGAAACGCTTTCCGCATCACCCGATGGCATACCGGTAGCAGGCGTCGCTTCTATTAACACCCAGCCCTTTTGAGGGACATGGACTTCAGCCCACGCATGGGCATCCCGGCCGCGTACCGTGATCCCTCTCGCCGCAGGTTCATGCGCGTAAAATCCACTCACCAGCCTCGTTGGATAGCCCAGATGCCGAAGAATCATCACCGTTGCGCTCGCAAAGTAGGCGCAATGTGCATCTTCCCCAGGGGAATCCAGAAAGGATGCAAGTGCATCACCAGGGTTGGGCGAGAAGTTTAGTGAGTATGCGTGCTCGTTCTGCAGCGCGGCCACGACGGCATTAGCAG
>CAIRTT010000543.1 GCA_903881535.1 uncultured Armatimonadota bacterium | reverse complement strand
GGTAGCGATTGCCAACACTGCGCCTGATCTCAGCATGAGCGTTGGCTGGCTCATGACCGCATTCCCGCACCAGAAAATCGACGCATTCGCTTGCCGACATCTCACCGAGGTGAAATCTTAGACTGAACAGCACACGCGCGCAGCGATGCATCCGCCAAAAGAGCATCCCACATCGTTCTTCGGGTGTACGTGGGAAACCTCGCTCCCACAGGAGCATTTCCCAGTGAAGCGTCCAGCCTTCGACCCAAAAGGGTGTCCACCAAACATTTCTGTACGAATGAAACCTTGATGCTGCCCATTGTTGCATGTGATGACCGGGAATCAGTTCGTGCTGAACCGTCGCCCGACTGAATGCTGCATTGTTGCCACGCATACTCATCTGCCGGGCAGAAGTAGACATCCCCGATGTTGGATACGAAACGATAATTGTCTCCCCCCCAAGAAAAAACGGATTGGTCTTTTGATCTTCTGCGGACATCATTTCCATCCGCCACGTTCCGCTTGCCGTTGCATCAACTGTAAGAAGGTCTTCTTCAGTGACGTACCTTGCCGCTTCAAGAGCCAAATCACGCACGATTGTCGGTTGACTTCCTGGTGGTGACGCAGACCGCTTACAGTGTTCGAGCGCTGCCTCCCAGTCCGAAACGCCTAGTTCCTTTACGACAGATGCACATTGCTCCCGGCACCACTGCCACTCACGCTCCGCGGCCGCTATCAGGTCATCCACAGAATGGGCAATCCAACTCGCGGCGAGATGCTGCTCAAGAACATCACGCCCAACAGGTTGTCCTATAAGCTCATCGCCGATGTGACCCGTCAACGATAAACGCAGGGACTGCAAACATTCCTGTAGGTTTGATACGTTTTCGGAACACCACCAGGTGACATCTGGGCTGTAGCCACCAATGAACTTCCACCAGTGCGATAACGCTTCTATCGCAAGCCCTAAATGTGTAGAAAGTCTGTCAGTCAGTTCATCAAGCGGAAGTTCACAGACGGTTTGTTTGAGTGCGCGTACATCCAGCGTAATTGCTGCGAGTTCTACAGCAGCAGCCTCCCCTTGTTGAAACTGAAAATCACGAATGTCGTCATCGAGTTGGAAAAGTCTGAGCATCCACGGAAATCGAGAATACAGGTTTTGATTTCGATTGTGATCGAGGGAATCATCACGTGTGAACTGGCTTAGCTGCTCGGCAAACAGCAGAACATCCAGATACTCGCTACGGGTGACCGCCAGGGTTTTAAGACCATCAAGAATGGCTTGGTACTGCTTGACCGTATTAGTGCGAGCTTCGTGGCGACGCATCGTTGGGTTGGGAAACTTGCGTTCCCAAGAGTTTCGATCCTCTGTGAAATGGTTGATTACGTCGCAGACACTTAAATGTGCGTTAAGATACATGCGGATTTCCTTTCCGCATATGAGTCTATCCGCAGGAAGAGTTTCTCCCGAGGGTGAATAAAACAGTCGGATAAGTCCACTGGAGAATTACCTATGTCAGATTCGCTTTCCCGACGTCAAATGTTGCGTGCCACTGCTGGTATTGCAGCGGCAACTTTCACCATTGAGGCTGCGGAAGCAGAGTGGCGTTCCCTCACGCCGACTGCATCCAGTAACGAAACCATGCATGGTGTCCCGTTCGACCGTACCGCTAATGTACGTATTGGATTCATTGGTCTTGGCGGTCGTGGAAGTGGTCTTCTGAATGACCTCATCAATATCCCTGGCGTAGAAATCCGTGCCGTTTGTGACCTAGTCACGGAGCGTGCAGAAAGCGGTGCATCCCGTGTAGCTCGCGGCGGTGCACAAAAGCCAACCGTTTATGGCGGAAAGCTCGACAGCTGGAAGGCTCTTGTAGCACGCGACGACCTAGACATTGTCTACATCGCAACTCCTTGGGACTGGCACGTACCGATGGCAATTGGAGCTATGGAGCATGGTCATCATGCTGCGACGGAAGTTCCAGCTGCGACATCACTCGCAGATTGTTGGAAGCTCGTTGACACATCGGAGCGCACACGCAAGCACTGCATAATGCTTGAAAACTGCTGTTACGGCAACTCCGAAATGATGGTACTGAACATGGTCCGTAAGGGGATGTTTGGAACGATTACGCACGGTGAAGCTGCCTACATTCATAACCTGAACGAGATTTTGCTGGCAGACTCAGGTGAAGGTCTGTGGCGTCGTAAGCCGCACGTCGACCACAACGGTAACCTCTATCCAACTCACGGTCTTGGTCCAGTTGCAAACTACATGGATATCCATCATGGAGACCGCTTTGTCTCGATGGTATCGATGAGCAGCCAGGAAGCCGGATTGACCGAGTACCGTGACAAGCACACTGCCAAGGATTCGCCAAAGCGTCAGGAAAAGTACAAAGCCGGTGACATGAGCACATCGCTGCTCAAGACAGCAAATGGCCGTACGGTGATGCTGCAGCATGACGTCGTAACCTTCCGCCCATACACACGCCATAACTTGATTCAGGGAACGCAGGGTACGTTTGCTGATTACCCAGCGCGTATTTGTGTGATGGGACAGCCTGAGGGTGAAGTGTGGGTTGAGATGTCCAAAACGGACAAATACAAGGAGTTCGTCGATCCACTATGGCAAAAGAATGGCGATCAAGCCCGCAAGCTTGGTGGTCATGGTGGCATGGACTACATCATGAACTTCCGCTTAATTCAGTGCATCCACCAAGGCATCGCGCCTGACATGGATGTCTACGATGCTGCGGCATGGTCTGCTCCAACTCCGTTATCAGAGCTCTCTATCGTGCGAGGTGGTGGTGCAGTCAACTTCCCAGACTTTACAAGAGGGAACTGGAAGAAGTAATCTCTTTAACCATGAAGGTTACGATTATCGGGGCCGGCTTAGCCGGCCTCGCTTGCGCAAGACGTCTGACAGATCACAACATTCCTGTCCGCATCATCGAGAGGTCACCCTCCATCGGTGGTCGAGTTCAATCTCGCACCATCGATGGCTTTCGCATCGATATCGGTTTTCAAGTACTCTTGAATGCGTATCCAGCTTTGCAGCTTCTACCAGAGCTTGCCAGCCTCCCTGCATACGATTTCCCGCCCGGTGCAAGGATTATGCTGGAACATCGTTTGCACACCCTCTCTGACCCGTTCCGCAACCCTGCAGACGCACTGCCATCGATTATCACTCCAGTGGTAAGCATCCAAGACAAGCTATTATTGTGGCATCTCGCTGCGGAACTAAATCGGCGTCCGCTTGCATCCCTATGGGATGAGCCAGACCAGACAATCCTTCGCTTTCTCACACGCCGGGGCTTTAGTAATGGCGCTATTGAGCTCTTCTTCCGGCCATTTGTTGGTGGAATAACCCTTGATGAGTCGCTGGGAACAAGCGCAGCTATTTTTAAGTTCATCTGGTCGATGCTGAGCAAGGGTATTGCTACGTTGCCAGCCGGCGGGATGCAGTCGTTGCCGGATGCGATGGCTGCGGCTCTTGCCGACAAAAACGTTGATATTCTTCTCGGTAGGCAGGTTACTGCCTTGACTGCGAATGACACTCGTTGGAGTGTTCAGACAGATTCAGAACGGATTGAATCCGAAATCGTTGTATTGGCAACAGATATCTGGTCTCTTGGTGATTTTGTTCCAAACGTTGAGCCTCCCCGGTATCGATCACAAAGAACTCTTTGGTTAACGATTGACCGGGTGGTTGACTGCGGCCCATCCCTTATCTTGAATCCCGACCGTCAATCTCCATTTATGACTGTTGCTCCGATGCATGCTGTTGATCCTGACCGTGCCCCCAAAGGTAAGTCACTTTTCGCAGTCACCGTAAGGGCAGATCACTTTCTGGACACCACCGATGAAATCGTGCAATCGTTTCATCAGGCCATGCAACGTAACAAAGTCATCAGTGCATCGGACCGCATCGGTTGCATCGCAGACCAAACAGTGCAAAAAGCGCAATTTGTTCAAGAGCCAAACCACTTTCGTATGAGGAAATTTAGGGCTGCTCTCCCAAATGGCTTATACGTTTGTGGTGAACATCTCCAAACATCCAGTATCAATGGTGCGTTGGAAAGTGGGATATCTGTCGCGGATGAAATTGTCCGAACCCTTTCAAGCCGCGAGTGACTCTGGGTTTAAGGGTAAACTAGCAAGTGCTTCCTGCTAATAACGGGTTGCAACAGGAGAATATGATGAGTAATGCCGTAACAGTAACCGCAGCTGACTTTGATGCCGTCGTCCTGAAGAACGATGTTCCAGTGTTGGTCGACTTCTGGGCACCTTGGTGTGGTCCATGCCGCCGTGTTGGACCGGAACTCGATGCCGTTTCTGAAGAGCTGGGTGCACAGGTTGTGATTGCAAAAGTCAATGTTGATGATGAATCTGACTTGGCAGTAACCTATGGCATTCAGAGCATCCCGGCGATGGTTATCTTCAAGGGTGGTAAAGAAGTTGATCGCCTTGTCGGTGCCTATCCACGCACGGCAATCAGCGCCAAGTTGAAAGCCCAACTATAATAAGCCTCGTGGTCACAACCGATTGCAAGTTGTGACCGCGTCGTGCTTTTCTGATATAATTCGCATCGATGCGGAGAGGTGAGCGGAATGGTATCGCCACCGTCTTGAAAGCGGTCTCACGGGTTACCGTGTGCGGGTTCGAATCCTGTCCTCTCCGTCCTTTTCAACTATTCCAATATGGATATTCCATCCAACAAAGACCTCACGTCGATTCGCTTGACGCAACAGGTCAGCTGCGCTGGCTGAGCGAGCAAATTAGGACCGTCGGTCCTTACAAATGTACTATCGTCGCTTGCATCCCGTTACGATCTTCCCGCATCCTCCGGCATTCCTAGCTACGATGACGCAGGTGTCCACATCCTGAATGCGGAAACTGCCCTCATTCAGACGGTTGATT
The DNA here is from genome assembly GCA_903881535.1 of uncultured Armatimonadota bacterium. GTDB lineage: Bacteria > Armatimonadota > Armatimonadia > Armatimonadales > Armatimonadaceae > CAIRTT01. The sequence goes on along the minus strand of CAIRTT010000543.1, from coordinate 4,981 downwards.
TCTTTACCCCTATCGTCGATGACCCATTTACGTTTGGCGCTATCGCGACAACGAATGCCCTATCCGATGTGTATGCAATGGGTGGGACCCCGCTTACAGCACTCAACATCAGCTGTTTTCCTGTGGATATCTACCCTGCTGATGTCCTTGCAGATGTCATCGCAGGTGGAATGTCCGTCTTAACCCGCGCTGGTGTAAAGCTGCTCGGTGGACATACAGTCAAAGATTCAGAGTTTAAATTTGGAGTCTCCGTTACAGGCACCTGTCATCCAGACCAGATCCTCACAAATCGTGCAGCCGTCCCGGGAGATGTTTTGGTGCTAACCAAGCCCATCGGAACAGGTGTTTACACTACGGCACTGAAGCGGGGTCTCGTTTCGAATGAAGACATTGAGCACATCGTCGCATCGATGCTCCTGCTAAACGATGGCCCAATTCGTGTCGCAAAGCTCCTTGGCATTCCAGCGGTGGTCCATGCTGCAACCGACATTACTGGGTATGGCCTGCTTGGGCATCTTTCTCATTGGGTCCGTGATGCAAACATTGGCATCACATTGCGTACAAGTCAAGTACCACTATTTCACGGCTTGGAAGCTCTTGTCGATCAAGGCTGCGTGCCCGGCGGCACGCATGCAAATGCAGATTTCACGGATGCTTTTGTTACAGGCCGTGCATTGATCTCAAATACTTTGTGGTTATCGCTAAACGACCCACAAACAAGTGGTGGATTGTGCATTGCACTGGATCCCGCATTTGCAAATCGTTTTGTGGAACAAATGCAAAAAGCTGAGCTGACTGCCTGGATTATCGGTGAGGTGACATCTACCGACTCTGGACAAATCAACTTGTTGGTGTGAGCTCTACTGTTTTACAGGTTTTGATGTATTTTGTTTGGCTGCAGCAATGTAGGTTTCGACGACAGTGTCCATACCAACTTTTGCATCGAGTATAAGTTCAATCGCCTCGCGGACTGCACCGTGACCGCCACATTTGTTCAGAACAAAGTTAGCTTGTCGACAAACGTGCTCACTGGCATCATGAACGGCAAAGACCAGACCAACACACTCCATTGCTGGCAAGTCATTGAGGTCATCCCCGATGTAAGCAACAGCATCCAAGTTTAATTCTTTCACAATCGCCAGTGCATCAATGGCATCCCGCTTGTTTGAAATCCCTTGAAGCACGGTCGTAACGCCGAGTTCCGCTGCCCTACGTGACACCATTTCGCTGATGCGACCCGTCATGAAAACAATGTCAAGACCATGCCTGATTGCAAGGGCAATACCAAGACCATCGTGGACATTGAACGTTTTGTACTCAGAACCATCCGATGAAAATGTAACAGAGCCATCTGTTAAAGTGCCATCCACATCGCAAATAAGGACTTCGATACCCGCAAGCTTTCGCTGAAACGAACTATTCATGCGGGATAATTCCATTACTTACGAGGTCCTTCAATGCCAGTACTCCGATAGGCTTGGCATTATCATCGAGGACAGGGATATCACCGATCCGAGTGACTCCCCGCTCGAATGCAACCAATGTTTCGTAGGCTAAGGGATTGCCCGAAATCGTAGCCGGACGTGTCGTCATCATGGACTTAATCGCCTCAGACCAAGCATTGGGTCCAAACGTCAGGAATCCCCTACGGATATCGCCATCCGTCAACACACCAATCAGGATTCCGGTCTTGTTAGTGATACAGGCAAGGCCGGAACGTGCCTTGGTAACCGTTGCTATTGCATCCCCAAGCGTAGATGTCCCTGGCAGGATTGCAATGTCGTTCCCGGTACGCATCAGGTCATGCACGGTCAGTACGAGTCTGCGTCCAAGGGAGCCGGCAGGATGTACGGCCGCATACTGCTCGCGGGAGAATCCTCTGGATTCCATGACAGCAATCGCAAGCGCATCCCCAATCGTCAACGCCACGGTCGTAGATGTCGTTGGTGCAAGGTTATGGGGACAGGCTTCCTGGTCAATGTTTGTGCTGATGGTCACACTGGCAGCCTTCGCAAGAGATGACATCATTCCGCCAGTGAGGGCGATGATCGCTTTCGCCCTGTTGCGGACAACTGGGAGGAGAACGCGTAGCTCATCACTCTCGCCACTCTGCGAGATTGCTAAGACAATGTCACTTGTTCCAATCATGCCGAGGTCGCCATGCATCGCCTCGGTCGGATGAACAAACAGAGCCGGAGTCCCCGTACTTGCAAAGGTTGCAGCAAGCTTGCGGGCAATATGCCCACTCTTACCTACGCCCATGACTATCAGGCGTCCATCACTGGTGACAATCATGTCTACAGCTACCTGAAAGTCCGGACTGATGTCATTCATCCGCGTACTTAGCGCATCAATGGCCATCTCAATAACGCGTTTTGCTGCGCGAATCGCTGGTAACTCAGGTGTGTCTTTCACGCCTTATTGTACCTTTATGCGCAAATTGGTTTTGACTATGCAGCGCGTCGGAGCGGTACAGGGTCAACCGATTCACGTGCAGGGGATGTGATCGTGACCGCTGGACGTTGAATCAAGTCCAATAGTCCAGACGTAGACAGCATGTCCTGAACATGCCCCATTGCAACAACTTCAATTCCGACCTGCATCATTGCAGCCACTCGTGCAGTCGTGACAAGGTTGCTGATTCCGACATCGGAAATGTCAATAATCTCATTCAACATCAGACGCAGAACCCTGGGTTGTCGTCCAATCGCTGAAAACATCACTTCTCGGAATGCAAGGACGGTTGTTCCATCTATGACTCCTCGAATGTGCAGCTCGTAGATGCCATCCCTTGAAGCAATCAAAAGCGACTTGAATGTTTCTTCTGAGACATGCAGCGATGGACGCCCCCTGCGCCTTTTTTTGATGGGAGCTGGTTCCGGTGACGATACGGCGTATGAGCCAAGCTTTTTGTAATCCACGTTTGTATCATCGGCAACTAGAATCGACTCCATCATGGAAAATGGAATGGCATGCATTGAAACCGGAATAACTACCTGTTTATAGAGACTTTTTACCAATGCGGTATTCTTAGTTTATGCGAATATGTGTTACCGGTGCCCGTGGGATGCTTGGACAGCAGATAGTTGAAACGGCTACGGCACTTGGCCATACGGTTATCCCGTGGGTCCGCCCTACTGCTGATGTTACGCAGTTGGAATCAATCTCACAGCGTGCCATGCAGGATGCACCGGATTGCATCATCAACTGTGCCGCTTGGACAGATGTTGATGGGGCTGAAACAAACGCAGCTGCGGCGTATCTGGCCAACTACATTGGAGCACGAAATGTTGCGACAGTCGCGGCCAACCGTGGCATCAGGCTAGTGCATATATCTACGGACTTTGTTTATCCTGGAGACATTCATCGTCCCCTATTGGAATGTGATAGTACGGACCCGAAGTCGGTGTACGGGATGAGCAAACTCGCTGGCGAGGATGCCGTACTTACCCAATGTCCTTCAGCCGTTATTATTCGAACAGGCTACATTTTTGGGAAACACGGCGCCAATCTGATTGACAAAATCGCAACTGGTATCAAATCTGGCTACACGATGCAGTTTGTCACAGATCAGTGGATTACACCAACGAGCACCACTCTCCTTGCCGATGCAAGTTTGGAGTTTTGCCACTCAGCTACCGTTGGCACTTATCACGTAACGCATAGGGGCGGCTGTTCGACGTACGAGATGGCAAGCTTGATAGCCGAATTGACACCGGGGACCGGTTCTGTTATAAACACAACCTTAGCTGAGTGGGAACCGATTCAAAGCGCACGCTGCCAAGCGGTCGGTCGTCAGCTTGCAAAACGTCCTGTTTACTCGGTGCTAAACACCGATAAATACGATCAAGTTGCAAGCTTGGAAGCGGTCGTCACATGGCAGGATGCTATTCGGAGCTATCTTCGACGTTCGAACGCCTAAACGGGTGGAGTTTCAAGCTTCGTAATGTGCTCGATTGGTTCATCAAGGTCGTCGACTTTGACATATACCTGCCGTAGTACTTCATCAGGAGTTGTAAGCCCCGCCCGCATTTTTACAAGTGCATCTTCGCGAATCGGTACCATTCCCGCCGCGACGGAACTACGCCTGAGTGTCGAGCTAGGTGCACGGTCCATGATGAGGCGCTGCATGTTTTCATCCACGCCTACGACCTCGTGGACGCCGATACGGCCCTTGAAGCCTGTCCCTTCGCAAACCGAACATCCGCTTCCTGCATACCAGAAACGATCCGCTGGATTGACCGATAGCAGACGAGCATTGACTTCTGAAACCGGCCCCTGCTGGCGACAGCTCGAGCAGAGCCGTCTGACGAGTCGCTGAGCAACCATTCCAATCAATCCTGATGCAATCAAAAACGGCGGGACCCCCATGTCAAGGAGACGCGTAATGGATGTTGGTGCATCGTTGGAGTGTAATGTCGATAGCACAAGGTGACCTGTCATCGCTGCACGGAAAGCAATTTCAGCGGTTTCAGAGTCACGCATTTCACCGACCAAGACAATATCAGGGTCCTGGCGAAGAATCGCCCGAAGTTGGCGAGCAAATGTGAGGCCAACACGTTCGTTTACACTGCTTTGATTGACGCCTGGCAGATCGATTTCCACAGGGTCTTCGCACGTGACAAGATTCACGGTTGGAGATCGTAGGGTGTTAAGAGCCGCGTACAGTGTCGTCGTCTTCCCAGAACCTGTCGGTCCGGTGACGAGAACGAGACCAAGTGGACGATGAATCAGGTCCATGAATGTCTCAGCATTGCGGCGTACAAAGTCGAGCTCATTCAAGCCACGAATTGACATACTTCGGTCAAGAAGTCGCATCACGACCTTCTCTCCGTACAGTACTGGAAGCGTTGATATACGGACATCAAAGCCCTTGCCATCTACGCTGAACGAAATACGGCCATCCTGAGGAAGACGCTTTTCATTGATGTCAAGGTCAGACAAAACCTTGATACGACTTGCGACTGTATCCTGAAGATCC
>CAIRTT010000542.1 GCA_903881535.1 uncultured Armatimonadota bacterium | reverse complement strand
GCCGCCACGCCAGCTGTTTTGGTTACATCCGTAAATGTTCCATTCCCATTGTTCTTATAGAGCGTACTTTTTCCGTAGGCGGCGACATAGATATCGGCGAAGCCATCGTTGTTGTAGTCACCCGTAGATGCAGCGAGTCCGTAATCGGTCTTCGATGCTCCAAATGCGTTTTCAGTGAGTTTGAAGTGTGCTTTTCCATCGTTGATGTAGAGGCGCTGCTTTGCATCCGCCGGGATTTTGCATGGACCAAGCGCCGTCGGTGCCGGGAAGTAGATGTCCATATTGCCATCATTGTTGACATCGATGACCGTGGCACCGCTTGCGACTTGTTCGATGAAGTAGTGCTCACCGCAGCCACCAAATTGCTGGACAAAGTCGAGGCCCGCGGCCTTTGTGGCATCTTCAAAGCGTACATCGGACACGGAGCGCGTAACGGATGCAACCGCATCCTCACGTTTAATGGGCTGAGTTTTTGTGCATCCAGCAGCGGCAAGCATAAATGCCCCAAGGATGAACGAAGTGCTAGGGAGTCTGTGGTTCATCGATAGGTCCGAGGAGCTGTAGTCCCTTTGCTGCTTCCGGGTGGCCTGGCTTCAGTTCCAGAATACGTTCATATTGCAATCGTGCTGGAGCTTTAAGGCCAAGATCACGGTAGCGGTCACCGAGCACTAACAGGAGCCCAATGTTTTTTGGCTGCACCATGCTGAGGTTTTGTGCCTGTTTCAGCAGGTTTTCATCGTGTGCGATGTCTTGTGCAATCTTGGATGCATCTCGAGCATCCTGCGTTCGTCCCTGCCGGTTAAACACCACCGCAAGCTGTTGATAGGGAAAAGCCTTGTGAGGTGACAACTTGCTTGCCGTAATGAACGCTGATGTTGCCGATGCAAGATCATTTGCGCGCACACATGCCACGCCATAGCGTTCCTGGTAGGAGCCAACATTTGGTTTGAGTGCGATGGCCCGTGAGAAGGCAACTTGAGCATCCTTCATTCCATTTGGCCTGCCAGAGCGTTGATGGAGCTGACCTAAGAGGTCATGGAGCGCTGCTTCCTCTGGGAATTTGACAAGTGCAGCCTCAACAACGCGTCGTCCTTCATCCCGGCGCCCCTGTCCGATATAGGCGGTGGCGAGGGAAAAGGCGATGGCAGATTTGTCTGGCAGTTCTTCCTGTGCGCGGGTCAGGTAATCAACGGCGGCTTTGTTATCCCGTTGGATATTTGTGATGCGTCCCAGGCGGTAGAGGACTTCCCCGCGCTGTGCTGCTGTCGGGAGGTGTTTCTCGAGGTTTAGCCGTGCTTCTGCCAGCTCGCGCTTGTATGAACCCCGGTCAGGAAACTGCATGACCTGTTCCATCAGGGCGGAGCCAAGCACGCCTTGCAGCTCGGTATTCTCTGGCGAGAGCTTGATTGCTGTGCGAATGGCCGATACGGCCTGGCGGTATTTCTTCTGGCCATAAAGCGTCGCGCCGAGGCCATTCCATGCCATCGGGGATGTAGGGAACTTGGCCGTCGCCTGCGTAAAGGCATCGTGTGATTCATCGTAGCGCTGGTTTTTGAGGAGTAGCTCGCCCATTCCGATAATGGCCTCGGGTTTCTCCGGCTCAAGCCGTATGAGCGTGATGTACTCGGTGGCAAGTGCGGCTTCGTTGCCGACAGCTTGGAGGAGTGCGACGAGCTTCCAGTGCGCGGTGGTATCGCTTGGGTTTGCTTTGACAGCAGCCGTTGCTGCTTCGATGGCTGTGATTTGGGCGGATGTTAGAACCAGGCCCACAGTTGGTTTAGTGAGGTTTTGTCGGATGAGGAGAGCTGCCACAAGGGTGACAACGGCTCCGGCAACGATGAGAGGGCGCATGCGTTGTCGCATCGCCCCCGCATCTTTTCGTTTTTTGGTTTCAGCCACAGGGCTTACTTGCCAGATGGTGCAGCGGCATCAGTTCCGCCTGGCGCACCAGGACGGGTCATGCCACGCTGAGCGGCCATGTCTTGATATTTGGAAGCATGTGCTTCCTTATCGACTTGTTCCTTTTTCTCTGCTTGGTTACATCCAGTGAGGATGCCAGTCATAACAACAACAATGGCAGCGAAAAGGGTGAAATTCTTAATCATAGATGTTCCAGTATAGGGTTACCCTCCCCAACGTTGTTAGCATTGGGGAGGATAACCGTCTCATTTAGCGCAGCGGGTCGTTGCAGTCATCCTGAACGGTCCAGTTACAAGGCTTGGTCGAACCAGAACGGCTCCACTTTGCATGGAAGTCAGCATAGACAGCATTGAAGCCGAGGTTATGGCGCTCATACTTTGCCTTTACCCATGGATCAGGGTTGAAGTCAAAGAACCAGTCTGCCCAGAGCTCTTCCATGTCGTTGTCGCAGATCCAGATGGAGCCTGCAGGATCGCCGATAACGGATTCGGAGATACCAAGGCCAACCTGTGGGTTTCCACTGCGGTTTGGGTTACGGAAGCCATGGTGGTCAGCCGCTCTCCATGCAGGTGCAAAGCCGCCCCAATCTTCGACCGTGTTGATGCCGTAGGACATCCGCTTGGTCTTGACGGTTCCTGTGCCATACCACCTGTTACGCGTCGGTGAAAAGCCAAGGTCCCATGACTTGGATGGACACAGAGCAATCTGGCGGTTCTTGACGTATGGCTGGAGGAGGTCATCCCACCAATCGACATCGTTTGCTACCACTGCCGGGACAGCGTAGTGGAACGGGGGAACGAACATCTGGTCATAGTCT
>CAIRTT010000541.1 GCA_903881535.1 uncultured Armatimonadota bacterium | reverse complement strand
CGGCTTCCGTCTTTCCGCAGGACCTGGTTAGAATTCTGTTTTCCGGGGCCGCCTTCAGCGGACCCTTCGCTGGTTCTGTTATGTAGCATTAGAAAACGAGTGGTTATCGGCGCTTTCGGCGCCGAAAGTGGTGGTGTTCAGTAATGAGCAATATGTGAGCCGCCTTTGGCGGCCCAGACCGTACGACAAGACAGCGTAATCTGTAGTTGGCTGAGGAATTCTTATGGATCGACGTAGCATTTTAATTGGTGGTGTTGGACTTGCTCTCGGAGCAGGTTCGACTGTATCTGCTAAACAATCTGGGCAAAAACGCTTTGCGCTCATCCTCGCGAATCAGACCTACGAGAAAAACCCACTTCCGAATATCGACAATGACGCAGCTCTGATGGGGCGTGCATTGAAGTCCCTTGGATTCACCGTTGTATCCCTAATGAACGGTACCCGCTCCACGATGCGGACCAAACTGAAAGAACTCAAGGATAACCTGGCTGCAAATCCGGGTGGAATCGGTTTTGTTTACTACAGCGGGCACGGAGTGCAGGTTGACGGCGAGAACTACCTTGTTCCTGTTAATAACGGTTCTTTGACGAGTGAAGCGGATGTCAAAGAAGACTGTCTCTCGCTATCGTACGTGCTCGAAATGTCAAAAGGAACGCAGGCAAAGGCATATATAACTGTTCTCGACGCCTGCCGTGATAACCCATTCCTAGGTCAAAAAGGGGATGGTAGCAAAGGTCTCGCTGTAGTTGGACGTAGAGTGGACGAAACCACGCTTGTGGCTTTCGCCGCAAGCCCCGGTGAGACTGCGAGTGCTACTCTAGGCGGAGCGAACTCCATCTACACTTCCGAGCTTGTCAAGCAGCTGCAGACCCCAAACCTGTCGCTACAGGAAGTGTTCCAGTCGACGCGCTCAGCGGTCCGTACCAAGTCATCTAACAAGCAGCGTCCCCGTGAAGATAATGGTCTTGAAGAACAAATCTTCCTGAATGGACGCGGGGTGGCGGTTGCAAATCCAAACCTAAATCCTGGTGTTGAAGCACCTGCTGCGCCCGTTGCACGTATCTCTGCTGCGCGTTTCAGTTCTGCGGCAGTGAAAATTCGTGACAAGTATCCCCGTCTTGCAGATTATGTAGAGTCGCTTTGTGTCATTCCTGCTCGAGAGTATCAGATGGGTAGCGCAAAGTACAAAGACGAATCTCCCGTTCATAAGTTGTCGCTCTCATCGTTTGGTTTAGGTGCGACTCCGGTCACGGTTGCGCTTTGGAAAGAGTATTCGGCTGCCAAACTAAGTGGCGTGATGCCACCTGAACCCTATCCCAGTGGCTTTGATGGTGCCAAAAAGTTCAACATTGGCTGGAAAGACTTAGACCATCCGATTGTTTGTGTCTCCTGGGATGATTGTCGCAAGTTCTGTCTATGGGCATCTGAAGTATCAGGTGTCGCGCTTGACTTACCGAGTGAGGCCCAGTGGGAATATGCGTGTCGTGGCGGCGTTTCGAGTTTGGAGTTTCCTTGGGGCGGTGCTACGGATGATGTGAGTGTTCGTAATTTCCTCACTACGAATGTCTGGTGTAGTGATGCCAAAATCGGTGACCGTGGTGGCACAGGTAGCGTGAATCGTACAAATCGGATCTGGCGTAATCACCCTTGGG